>DATBSH010000293.1:0-5769 GCA_036559885.1 Pyrinomonadaceae bacterium | reverse complement strand
CGGAACTCGTTCAACGACCAACCACCCAAAACATGTCGCTGCCAGCTTCGTATCAATCGTTGCCAGCCTCGTCAGTTACCGAACACACGACCCAACATCTAAGTGGCAAGGATGTTCGATAAGAGGTTGTGATTGATAAGTCCTATAGGTCGTATACGTCCTATCTGACAACTCACCATTCACCATGAGCATCGTTCTTGAAGGCGGATGTTTTGTAAGCGATTGGAGGGAAACCCCAACCGTCATTTCAGGAACACTGTCTGAGCGGAAAGTAATTGGAAAATCGACTGGTGCTCAGGCGATCTCATTGCGTGTTCTTGAATTTGCTCAAGGACTGTCGCCGGGATTGCGCGCCACCGATTCCGACGACGTGCTCTACTTTTTGGAGTCTCCGAACAACTCCGACGATTATGCTTGCGACATTTTTGTTAATGGCCGAATGCACCGGGTGGCACCGCAAACCGGTATCTACCTCCGACCCGGAGAAACACTTACAGCTCGCAACCAGAGCAAGATCCCGGCTGTTTTTGTAAGCTGCCAATGTCCCGAGTCGTCTACCTCGGTGATAGTTGATTCGATGACAGAACCGGCAACTGCTATAAAGGATTGCGACACTCTTTTGATCCGATTGGCAGATCGCGAGGCGATCCCAACCGCCGACCGTTGGTACCGCGTTTTAGTGGATGATGAGATAGGAAGTCAGCAGGTAACGCAGTTTGTAGGTTCGATCCCACCCGGCCGCGCTCCCGATCATTTTCATACCTACGAAGAAGTGCTCTTCATTCTGCGTGGCGAAGGTCGCATGTGGGCAGGTCAGACCAGCACTCCGATTGGCCCAGGTTCATGCATCTACTTACCGAAGCGGCAAGTGCACTGTGTTGAGAACACTGGAACCGGCGAATTGCGGTTGCTCGGTGTATTTTATCCGGCCGGCAGTCCTGCGGTGAGATACGAGGCTTAAACACACGATAGGTCCAAAGAGCTAAGAGCAAAGTGCGAAGGGCCAAGCGCAAAGTGCACGATCCACGTAGCTCTTAGCTCTTTGCTCAGAAATGACAATTGATAAATGTCAAATGATGACTGACCAATAATTGCTGCTCGTCTCAGTTCTCAAAGTCTCTGATATCCCTAAACGGCCTGTCTCCATCAGTAAAATCGGGACGATAGTAAAACGCAGCGCCATCGTATTCCTGAATCCAGCCTTCTTCGACTCCGAATTCAGCCAACGCGCTTGTCGCTCTTAACCATTCAGACTCGCGAATCCGCCGCGACAACAGCACGTACCGTCGATTACTCTCCGCTTGATGTGTTGGGTAGTACTGCGCCATCAATGAAATTGCTACCCGCGGACTCAGCTCGTCTTTGATCCATTCCAACGACTCGCGAATCTCCGCCACATCATTGGGCAGCACCAGCAATCGAATCACCAAACCCCGACGCAGAATGCCTTGCTCGTCAAACACAAGTTCATCGCCCGTTTGCCGAAACATCTCAGTAAGGGCTTTTCGGGAGTGGTACTTGTATCCACTGACTTTTGAGTACAAATAGCCGGCATCGTCCGAAGCGTACTTCAAGTCTGGTAGATAAACGTCAACCACGTTCTCCAGCAGTCGTAACACTTCTACTGAGTCGTAAGCATTCGTGTTGTAGACGATCGGCACACGCAGCCCCTTCTCAGCGGCTAGTAGGATCGACCGGGCCATCTGAGGCGCGAAATGCGTCGGCGACACGAAGTTGATGTTGTGACAACCACGCCCCTGTAGCTCGAGCATCATCTCTGCCAGACGCTCGTGCGTGACCTCGTTCCTGATTTGTTGCTTATGCGTTTGTGAGATCTGATAGTTCTGACAATACACGCAACGCAGATTACAGTTGCCGAAGAAGATATTCCCGGCACCCCGGATGCCGACAAGTGGTGGTTCCTCGCCGAAGTGTGCTGTGTAGGATGAGACGATTGGCAGGCGGCCGGAGTAGCAGGCCGCAATCTCATTTCTCAATCGATTGTTAAGGCAATCGCGGGGGCAGACAGTGCAACGCTCCAGCAGTCGCTCTAACTCTTCAACACGTGCCTCAAGCACTCCGTTGGCCAGCAACGAGAGGAATCCTGGTGCGAAGCGATCCGTTGTGTTCGATACATCAGTCATGCCGGCGAAAGTGAACGAAGTGTGGCTTGTATTGCTCGACTATTTCTGGCGGCGCGATCTTTCTTGTTCGCCGCCAGATAAAATCCATTTCACCATGAATCGTGCTGAGCGCCAGCCGAGCCTCCAGTATCAAAAGGATGCTGCCATAGAACAAAAAGCATGCGCCCGCCAGACCTAACGCGAAGGGTATGATGTTGTACCGGGAGTTTCCGGTGAAGGGAACAATGCCAATCGCAACGCTGGTCGCCACAAACATCCCCAGGCTCAAGTAAAAAGTCACCATGCATCGCTGAAGGATGCGCGCGCGACTTGTCAGTTTATCGAGTTGTTGAAAGATGACTGCTTGTCGTTCAGTGGAATCTGTTTCAGTAACTGTCTTTTCGGTTATCTCTTCCAGACGATCCGATAGGGTACGCACACGATCGACGACCCGTCCGAGACGTATTGAAGTCGAAAGAATCATGCTGCCGCACGCGGAAATCAAGACGGCCGGCGTGATCATCGCTGTCAATACGGCTATGGCCGAGGCCTGTTCCATGGTCCTTGTTATAAGGTGAAACTCTCTGAACGGCAAATAAAAGAAATGATTCTTCTCCTCCGAGCTTCGAAAAATGTATTATCGCGCGGAATGAAGCTCTGGCTTTCCAAGAACAGCGAGGTCCCGCTTCACGAGCAGCTCGTTACTCAGATCATCCTCGGAATTGTCAGCAATGACCTCAAGGTAAGACAGCGATTGCCGAGTACTCGTGACCTGGCACGCCGTTATAGCATCCACGCTAACACGGTCAGTGCCGCTTATCGCGAATTGGCACGTCGCGGGTGGGTCGACTTCCGTAAAGGAAGTGGTGTGTATGTTCGGACCCAAACAAATGCTCACGAAAGCAAGCTTGATTTGGGCCAGCAGATCGCGCGTTTTCTGCGCGCGACGCGTGAACAGGGATATTCACTCGCCGAGATTCGGGCCGGCGTCGAACGTTCGTTGACGCTCGCGCCTCCCGACCATTTCGTATTGTGTGAACCTGATCCTGAGCTGCGTGAAATACTAATTGCTGAGATTACTCAAGCGACGAAAGTCAAAGTGCGCGGAGTGAGCATTGAGGAAACAGAAGATCGTGCTGTCTTTGTTGGTGGTGTGCCAATGTTTCTGTACGGGCACGCACAAGCGGTGTTTGACCGTCTCAAGGATAAATATGACGTGCTCGTAATTCACTCCGGATCAGTTGTCGAGTCAATGCGTGGACAAACTCGCCCGCCCGCGGATGCTCTGGTGGCGATCGTATCGCGTTGGCCCGACTTTCTACGATGGGGTCGAACGATTCTAGTAGGCGCAGGTCTTGATGCAGACGCCTTAACCTTCCGTGATGCGCGTGAGCGAGGGTGGGAAAAAGGGTTGCGCTCTGCGGCCTTCGTAATCACCGATTCGGTGATGGCTCAAAAGATACCGGCAGGTTGCCCAATCAAAGTTTTTCGAATGATCTCGGACGCGTCGATCAGCGAGATCAAGCAATACGCAGAGCGGTTCTTTTGAGGATCTATATTCGTAGCAAAACAGAAATAGGACCTATCAGTCATATAGGTCCTATTTTTATCGAAGCTAATTAAGAATCTCGTCAGTGGCTCACCGGTTCCTTCGCTAAGGTGCGCACGTAATTCACCACGTGCCATCGCTCTTCTTCCGTCATTCGTTTCTCGCCAGCCGGCATGATGCCCGTGATTCCTTTTGAAAGCTTCCAGAAGATCTCTCCGTCCGTCATTGCCGTCATGCGCTCTTTGTTGGAGAGATCAGCCGGTTTCCTTCTTAGCCGCGGGAGATTTGCTTCATTCCCTGACCCCGTTTCACCGTGGCAGAAGATGCAGTTGCCCTTGGTCCGTTCGAGGTATAGCTCTTTGCCTTTGGATACAGACTCGGGAGTAGCAGCAGTTGGGTTCTTGGTCTTGTCGGCGTCTGCGGGTAGTTCCCAGGTGTTCTTTGAAAAGTCTGGTTGCGGAGAAGGGGATTGTTGCGATTGAGGAGGTGTAGACGAGTTCGCATTCTGATTTCGGCCTGATGATCGCATCGTCAAACCAAAGAACGCGAAACCGACAACGGACACGATGATGACTAGTTTGTTTGTTTTTCGCATGCGGCAGCGCCTCCTGAAGAGTGGTTAAATCTTGGGGAGTCTGTTTAGGTGCGAAAGATTAGCAGCAACGAGGTATGAAGCACAAAGTGCAAAGCGGAAAGCGGAAGCAAACTTTAGATTGAGTCCAGTTTGCTTCCGCTTTGCACTTTGCTCCTCGCACATTTCACTTCCTTCTAGGGCGCGTCCGCTTCCTGACAACGGGCTTCTTCTGCGGTGCGGAGGAGGTCGCGATCGTTACCTTAGGTTTCGATTGTTCGCGAATCATGTCCGCGACTACGGACTCGGGAATTGCGGCAGATATTACGACCTCGCTATCGCTGGTGGTCATCTTTAGTCCATTCAGCAGGTTCTGAGCGTCTTTATCAGGCACTGCAGTGACCGCCTGCTGTAACAAACCGGATAACAACCCATGCAGGATTCGCGCAGTGTCAGGGTTGTCCGCATTCATAGCTCCCCGAACGTTGAAGCTATTCCCCTCCATCGTAATTGCCGCATAGAAATTTCCCAACGCAGTTTCACATCGAGGGTCTCTTGGTGATGTTTGCGTGCCCAGCAAGCCAAAGCTTTTCGCGAACGCTGTCAGCGGCGAGCCCGCAAAGCTAACGAGCGCGTTCGGATCTCGTACCAATGAAGAGATCGCATTGCCGGGAATCCTGCCCGTGCCATCCGCCGCATCCATGGCGGCTTTCACGTAACTTACATTTCCAATCACTAACGTGTTCGTGTTCAGCGGCGCAAACGCGATCTCCGCGAACGACTTCAGTAGTGGATACTTTTCAGAAGCCTTAGCAATAGGGTCAAGCTTGGTAATAGCGAGAGTTCGAGTACCGTACTTCTCATCGCGAGCATCGCCTTGCAACTGCAGTCGCGCGATTGTCATTAGTGAATCAGCACTGAAATCGCCGCTCGCGATCGCAACTATGTCGGGCGCCACGAAGCTTAAGTCACCCGATGGTTTATTGAAGCGGACAGCCAACACCAGATAATCAATCGAAGATGGATCGACACCAATGCCCTTCTTTAAATCGCCGAAGGTAGCGCGCATCTTCGTCAACTCAGTCGCAGCTACGACTTTCGGTGCTGCATCATTTAGGATTCGACGAGGATTCACATAAATCAACGTATCAGCATCGGGCAGACTGGCGAGTGCGCTCACGACGGTTTGATTTACGGCGGGCGAGGCGTTCGGTAGTGAGTTCCGTGTGGTGGTTTGTGCTGGCGCCTGTGCGAATGTTGTTAGGACCGCGATAGCTATGAAGGCTAAGCGAAAGGGGTTTTTCATTCTCTGTCCTCCCGAATGCAATATTGCACAGGGGCATTGATATGCGCCACAGAAAAATTTTTAGAACTACACTCAGGCTTGAATGAGGTCAGCACCAGGTCGCGGTAGCTCGGTGGGTCCAGCGGGGGCAAGCTTTCCCAACCTGAAATTTACCGCAAGTTGAATTATTGCTTCGCACCCACCCGCTACCGCGAGGTGGTACTGACTTCATTTCGCACCG
>DATBSH010000292.1:0-6956 GCA_036559885.1 Pyrinomonadaceae bacterium | reverse complement strand
CAAACTCCTCCTAACGGTGCCGCTTCTGCGCCGCGCTGTATAGCGCCGGTTCGTGGAGCGGCTGACCCCAAACTCACATTTAGATTCTTTACGACGACCCGCAACGTTTTGTGCGCGTTCGCCAGTTGGTGTTAACTGTAGTTGGAGTAAATTAAGGAAGAGTCATGGAAGAAAAATATTTCCCTGAAGCGATAGAAAAGAAATGGCAACAACGCTGGGAGGACCAACAGGCCTTCCAGGCCGTCGACGATGATCCGCGTCCGAAGTTCTATGCCCTCGAGATGTTGCCCTATCCGTCTGGTTTCCTCCACATGGGCCACGTTCGAAATTATTCGATTGGTGATGCACTGGCCCGTTTCAAACGTCTCCAGGGATTCAATGTGCTTCATCCGATTGGTTGGGATAGCTTTGGTCAGCCGGCTGAACAGGCAGCAATCAAGCGCGGTGTCAACCCTCGTGATTGGACCGAAGAAAACATCACCCACATGCGCGGGCAGTTGAAGCGTCTGGGTATTAGCTACGACTGGTCGCGAGAAATCGCGGCCCATCGACCTGAATATTACAAGTGGGACCAGTGGTTCTTTCTCCAGATGATGGAGCGAGGACTCGCTTACAAGAAGACCTCGCCAGTTAATTGGTGTCCCAAAGAACAGACGGTGCTTTCGAATGAGCAGTCGTCGGGTGGCGTGTGCTGGCGCTGCGGAACGGTAGTAGAGAAACGAGATCTGGAACAGTGGTTTCTTCGAATCACGGAATACGCAGAACAGCTCGTCGGCGATATCAAACAGATCGAAGCCGGATGGCCAGAAAAAGTCTTGAAGCGACAAAGCGACTGGGTCGGCCGCAGCGAAGGTGCATTCATCGACTTTTCGGTCAAAGACAGCGACAAGAAGATTCGCGTGTTCACAACTCGCATCGACACTATCTTCGGCGCTACCGCCGTGGTGTTATCGCCCGAGCACCCGATAATCGAAGAGTTGTTAGCCGGCTCGTCGTTGAAGAAAGACATCGAGGCGTTTCATGATCGTGTCAAACAGGAGCGAGCGACGCGCGGCGAAGACGTCGAAGAACAGAAAGAAGGATTGAACACGGGGGTTCTCGCAGTAAATCCATTCAGCGGCGAGAACATACCGATCTGGGTGGCCAATTACGTGCTCATGGAATACGGCACCGGCGCTGTGATGAGCGTGCCGGCTCACGACGAGCGAGACTTTGAGTTTGCGCAAAAGTACTCGTTGCCAATCAGGCAGGTGATAGCGCCTGTATCTCACAGCCAGCCAAAAGCAGAACCGTCTAATATTGGCGGTGCGGACCAGTCTATCGACATGACACAGGCATTTGTTGACTACGGCGTCTTGATTAATAGCGGTGAGTGGGGTGGCAAAACATCTGAAGTAGCGATGGCTGAGATGTCTCAGTATGCCAAACAGCACGGGTTTGGCGAGCCTGCGATTACTTACCGAATTCGCGATTGGGGTGTTTCGCGACAACGATTCTGGGGTGCCCCCGTGCCAGTCATTTATTGCGACAAGTGCGGGATGGTTCCTGTGCCTTACGAAGATCTCCCAGTGGTGCTTCCGCAAACGGCGGCGTTTACCGGCACGGGCGAATCACCATTGGCAGGCGTCCCGGAGTTTGTGAACACGACTTGTCCAAACTGTCATGGGCCGGCTCGGCGAGAGACAGACACGATGGATACATTTGTTGATTCATCGTGGTACTTCTTCCGGTATTGCGACCCACGCAATGAGACCGCGCCATTTAATCGAGAAATCGTAAAGCGATGGACGCCGGTAGATCAGTACATAGGAGGTGACTCTCATGCCGTGATGCATCTGATCTACACGCGATTCTGGACGAAGTTCATGAGGGACATCGGGCTCGTAAATTTCGACGAGCCAGTCAAACGGTTGTTGACACAGGGAATGGTGACTAATCGTATTGAAGGCACCGATGAATGGAAAGCGATGTCCAAGAGTTTAGGGAATGGCGTTGACCCGGACGAAATGATCGCCGCGTTTGGCGCTGATGCTACTCGTCTATTTGTGCTTTTCGCTGCGCCTGTAGAAAACGAGTTACGTTGGTCTGAAAGCGGAATTGACGGCGCTGTCAGATTCTTGAGACGGGTGTACACGTTGCTTTGGCGGTGGGTCGAACGACTTAACAGCGAACCACGTGAGGCGGACCTCTCCGGGCTCAGCAGTGATGCACGCGCGCTTCGCCGAAAGACTCATCAAACTATAGCGAAGATATCCGACGATTTTGATCAGCTTCATTTGAACACCAGTGTCGCTGCCTTGATGGAACTCTTTAATCAGTTAAGCGATTTCAATGCCGACCCGAGTACGGCGTCAGCCGCTGATGTATTCGTTGTTCGTGAGGCTTTGGAAGCTTTGGTCGTAATGCTCGCGCCTTTCAGTCCGCATGTGGCTGAGGAGATGTGGGAAGCATTAGGGCACCCTGGTGGTTTGCAAGCCGATTGGCCAATCGCCGATGAGGAGCTCGCTCAACGCGAAGAACTTGAGATTCCGATTCAGGTGAATGGCAAGCTGCGATCAAGGGTGATTACTTCACCCGAAATCTCGGAGAGCGAACTCCGCGCAGCGGCACTCGCTGACGAAAAGGTTAAAGCTCTGGTCGACGGGCACGAAGTCGTGAAAGTGATTGTGGTTCCACGTAGATTAGTCAACGTAGTGATACGGTAGTAGGACTTCATAGGTTATGATTCCCCTCAATGAAGGAATGTCCTGCCTGTAGGCGCTGCTTCCCAGACGAAACCGATAGCTGCCCCGACGACGGGAGCGTCGCTACGCCTACTCTGCTCGGTGAGCCGATCCTCGATGGCCGTTACCATCTCGAGCGACGATTGGGCCAAGGCGGCATGGGGGTCGTGTTCAAGGGCCGTCACACCTTCCTTAAGACGCAGCACGCCATAAAAGTTATTCTGCCCGATCTCGTCGGAAACGATCCGATGCTCGCCACCAGATTCCGGCAGGAGGCACTTGCTGCCGCCGCGATTCGCCATCCTAACGTTATTGCGGTTACAGACTTTGGCGTAGTACAGAGCAAGATGCCCTTCCTCGTGATGGAATTCATCAAGGGTAAATCGCTTCACGACATCCTGGCCCACGAAGGTCCGATGCCAGTTGAACGCGCCTGGGAGTTCATCAGCGCTTTGGCCGCAGGTGTTTCAGCTGCGCATCGACAAAACATCATCCATCGGGATTTGAAGCCGCTTAACGTGATGGTCCAGGACGACGTTCCGATCGCTGGCGGGTTGAAGATTCTCGACTTCGGTCTGGCAAAAATTAAATCAGGTGAGCTGCTGGGTTCCTTTGTTCAAGCTCAGACAAGTGGGTTGATGGGATCGCCCTACTACATGGCTCCCGAACAATGGTCTGACGAAGAACTCGATGTGCGCGCAGATGTCTATAGTCTCGGCGTAATCCTCTATCAAATGCTTTGCGGTGATGTTCCTTTCAAGGGCTCTTCTGTCCCGTCGATCATGAAGAAGCATTTGACCGTCCCACCACCGACGTTCCAATCGCGTGGTGTTGCAGTTCCACCTCTGGTTGAAGCAATTGTTCGTCATTCGCTGGAGAAGGAGGTAGGAGCTCGGATTGATTCGGTTGACACCTTCATGCATGAGCTCAGAGGTGCAATTGATTCTTCGAAACGAATGATGTCTTCCGGACCAGGTGCAGTCACAGTCGTGGACCAGCCTCAGACTCTAATCACTGGTCTAACAATGACTGATACTCAACCGCCAGGTCCCGGCATAAAAACGCAGGCTCCGGTGCCGGCGGACACCCAGTTCTCAACATCACTTCCATCGGTTCCAGGCGATGGTCAATCTGTTCACCCGGATAAGGAACGGCGGCCCGAGCTGTCGCAAAGACCAATCGCCGTGCCGGTTGAAGAATCTTACGGAAGTATCGCGCCTACTCACGACCCTGAAGTAACGCAGGTCAAAGGACTACCCGGGTCAACCGCAGCGGAAAGCGCAATAGGTGTTACGCGACCTGAAGTGGGGCGGCGCTTGCGAATTGATGTGCACGAAAGAAAGCGCGTCCCTCCAAAGCTGGCAATCGCTGGTGGAATCGCTCTTCTATTGGTCATCGGTCTCTCCGTTTTTGCCTATTTCATTTTTCGGCCGCAGCCTCCTCCAATCGACAATCCCACGTTCAAAGCTGAGCTTGTGCCAATTGATGGTGGTAGGTTCGAAATGGGCCGAAAGGATGGTCCACCAGAGGAGACACCGGCTCACCCGATCAACGTTGAGCCGTTTTCAATGGAAAAGACCGAAATTAGTAATCAGCAATACCAGGAATTCGTTACCGCGACGAACTATGCGCCGCCAGGTCAGTGGATAGGAAAGAAGCCGCCCGCGGGTCAGGAACTTTGGCCTGTGGTTGGCGTGTCGTTCGACGATGCAAATGCATTCGT
Source organism: Pyrinomonadaceae bacterium (assembly GCA_036559885.1). GTDB lineage: Bacteria > Acidobacteriota > Blastocatellia > Pyrinomonadales > Pyrinomonadaceae > PSRF01. Next base: position 2,510 of record DATBSH010000292.1, on the reverse strand, counting down.
TGCGTGGCGATCCGCCCGCGACCACGTTACCTATCGCTTGCCAACTGAAGAAGAGTGGGAATATGCCGCAAGGAACGGAAGTCAGGACGATCTTTATCCGTGGGGCTCAGACTGGCAGGATAGAATATCGGTGGTGAAGGAAGGAAATCCGAGCCCAGTCGGTTCTCGTCCCACCGGTCGAAACAAATGGGGGGTGCTCGACCTTATTGGCAACGTTTGGGAATGGACCTCCTCCCGTGTTTCAGCTTATCCGGGAAATCCAATTGCGGTTCCCGATAGCACAAAAGACTGGGTCACGATACGTGGCGGGTCCTATCGCAGTGACCCTGGGCGACCGGATCGCCCTGTATCTTCCTGTATGCGGGAGTTCGTCCCACCAGACACCAAAAACCTCGTACTCGGATTCCGACTGGTTCGCAGTGGCCGCTAGATCGATAATAAGAAGCGAGGAATCCGAATTAGTTAAACGGGCGATAGCTGATCTACAATCCGCCTAGTTGATTCTTCGTTACCGGAGCTGCTGCACATTCGATAACGCTACTGCAAACGATTTGATAACCACACGGCTCCAGACCCGATTTGTCTCAGTTTCAAAAAAGCGATACAAGCAGATTTAGTAAGGGAGACAGCGATGAGTAGAGTGAATGTAATTGTGCGTGTCCTTTTCGTGCTTGTCGCGTTATGCCTCGGCGTGCCGGCGGTACTTGCGCAGGACGTAGGTGCTGATCCCGGTGGCGGCGCGGGTATTTTCCGACCGAAGAACCCCGAAACGAAAAAGCGCACGACCAAACCTGGTCCAACAACTACTTCGGGTGGAGGAAGAACAGGACGGACATCGCGTCCGGTGAGCGCCGTCATTAACGACCGCGCTGAAGATTTGCTAGACAAGGCAAATCAACTTCGCGACGCTCGCAAGTTCTCTGAAGCTGAACAAACATACCAGGAGGTTGCGAGGCTGAAGCCCGGCGATGCACGTGCCGCTTATGGCTTGGGTAATGTTTATGCCGACCAGCAGCGGTGGGAAAGCGCGGAGACTGCGTACAGAAGTGCAATTGCATTTGCGCCGAACGATGTTGACGGGCTGGTAGCGCTCAGCGTTGTGTTAACTCTACCGAGGGTAGATGTTGACAATGCCAAACGTTTTTCCGAGGCTGAGTCGTTTGCGCGAAAGGCAGTTCAAATCGATCCGAAACACGCGGTTGCCTGGGACCGATTGGGCGTGGCGCTTCAGGCGCGCGGAATTTTGAATAGTGAAACTGAACACTCGTATCGACGCGCAATCGATCTCGATCCACAGTTTGCGGTCGCCTATGCACACCTGGCGCGTGTTCTCAATCGTCTCGGTAAATCCAGCGAAGCTGCGCCCCTATACGCGAAGGCGGGCGAGTTAGCGAAAGATGCTCCGACGCTTAACTTGGTAGCCGAGTCGTTACAGGCGGAACAGTTGTGGGATGCGTCACAGCCAGTGCTTAAGCGTGCGCTTGAACTCGATTCGCGCAATCCGACTTCGTTGATGTTGATGGGCCGCTATTTCATTGTCTTTAAGAAGTATCAGGAGGCGGAGCCGTTTCTGAAACAAGCAACCGAGGCTAGTCCAAAGGCTTTTCAACCTTTCAACTTGCTCGCACGCGCTTATATGGGTATGGATCGCCTGTCGGATGCCGAGGCTAACTACGAGAGAGCTTCACAGTTTGCGAGCACCAGTGAACGTAAACAACTAGCGGGCGCCTTTGGATTCGAAGGAATCGGCGATGGTTACATGAGGGCGAAACAGAAAGAGAGTGCCGCACGCGCGTATCAAAGAGCACTTGAGCTTGACCCGACTAATAAAGCGGCAGGCGATAAACTTTCGAAGGCGCGTTCACGCTAGGCGCGTTGAGCTGTATACCAATCTCCCAAGAGGATGTCCTTAATATGAAGAGTTGTCCTAAGTGTAATCGTACGTTCCCTGATGAAACGCAGAAGTTCTGTACTTTTGATGGAGGCTTGTTAATCAGCTCGCAACCGTTTGATCCACACGCCACCGTCCGGTCGACTCCCGCAGACACTCCACAATCGCCGCCACAGGATGACACCAGTCGAGACTTGACGGAGGAATACGCGACTATCATTGACACGCCAGCGGCCACAATGGCGGGCGGCAGAAATACTTCGCCAACAACGAACTTCGAGGCACCGACAAGGATTTCTGCAGTGCCTCCGCCCCTGCCGCCACAAAATGCGAGTGCCGCAGCGCCACCGCCAACGAAGGCACCACCTCCCGCAGCTGCGCCGCCTGTGACACCTCCCCCGGCCGCAGCTCCGCCATTGGAACAGGCGCCTGATACTGTGATTGGGGTTACACCGCCAGCGGCAGTCGCGCCGAAGAAGAAGTCGAACCTTCCAATCATTCTCGGCGCATTGCTTTTGTTGTTACTGCTGGGTGGTGGCGCCATGGTTGGCGCATTCTTTTTCTTTATTAAGCCGCGGTTGGAACAGGCTTCAACTCGAACGTCTCCGATCAATGAACC
>DATBSH010000291.1:0-4611 GCA_036559885.1 Pyrinomonadaceae bacterium | reverse complement strand
GCCCAGCGTGCGAATGTACAAAAGGCTCGTTCGAAAAGGGACAGGCTGCGGAGGGAGCGCGAAGCATCTGAAGATCTGCTGAGTAAGGGGTCGAGCACAACTAAGGAACAGACACTGTTAAGTCGACGCAGCGCAAAAGACAATGCGTTAACGACAATAAAGTTGTCGGTGATCGTCTTGCTCTCGGTTTACACCTTCGGAATTCAGGCCAAGGGCCAACAATTAAGAGAGGTCTTCCGTAACGTTCAGCAAGCGGTTGTAGTCGTCAGGACGGAGCAGAAAGGCTTAGCTCCTTTTCCGTTGCAAGGGAAGACAAGTTTGAAAGGACTCGGATCGGGTGTGCTCATTTCTAATGATGGCAAGGTCCTTACGGCGGCACATCTCGTCGACTCAGCAGATAGAACAATAATTGAATTCTCAGGCGGCGAACTAGTTCCAGCTCATGTCGTCGGCTGTTCCATATCTGCCGACGTTGCGCTACTGCAGCTCGATGGAGAACCACCCAATTACATCGCGGCTAAACTTGGAAATTCAGACAGTGCAGAGGTTGGGGATGAAATATTTGTCGTTGGTGCCCCTTATGGCATCAGTCGCACATTGACGGCTGGTCATGTCAGTGGGCGGCGCATCTTAAATTCTGAAACTGATGGCACCAGGACTATTGAGTTCCTGCAAACGGACGCAGCTATCAACACGGGAAACTCAGGTAGTCCGATCTTTAATTTGAATGGTGAAGTTGTCGGAATTGTCAGCAACATCATGAGCAGATCTGGCGGTTCAGAAGGATTAGCTTTTGCATCAACGTCAAACACTGCACGACGAGTTTTGCTGGAGCACAAATCATTCTGGACCGGTATTGATGGAGTTCTGATCGAAGGTAATCTTGCTAAGGCATTGAATCTGACGCAGCCCGTGGGCCTGCTGGTTCAACGTGTTGCTGAAGGATCAATCGCCTGGCGCGCCGGTATACGTCCGGGAAGCCTACGTGCGAATGTCGAAGGAGAAGAGATCGTTCTTGGAGGAGATATTATTCTGCGAGTGAATGACATCGCTATACGAAGCGATGCCAGTTACGATCAAATTTATGAAAGAATCGGCAGCAACAATTCACAACAGAATTTGGTGATCACCGTCATTCGTGAAGGACAGACTTTGAAGTTAGCGATCAACAATAGTTCGATCGCTTCCGACAAATAGTGTTGGTCCGTTAGTACGCGCGAAATGAAGTTGATAGTTTTCGAGTTAATACAAATTGGATGGACTTTTGGACTACATCGGCGCATTCTCTGGCACACGACTGGACATTAAGAAGAGGAAACTTCAATGACTCACAGGATCAACAGTTGTTGAGGTCGCCGGCAGTCACGCAATCTACGTTTCGCAACCAAATGCGGTGGCCGCGCCGATCAAACAAGCTGCACAGGGAGCTGCGGCAGCAACCGCATCGAGCTGACTCGTGAAGTTTCGACGATGCAGAACAACGATGCAAAAGCGGAAACGACTGAATTCAAGGGCCGTCGAACTCTGGTTACAGGGGGCACCAAAGGCATTGGCGCGGCCATAGTTGACCGTCTGATTCAAGGTGGTGCAAACATTATCGCCACCGCGCGATCTGTTTCCCAGGGAATTCCCGCTGATCGTTTTATTCAGGCAGATCTCAGCACTCGAGAAGGAATCGAGTCAGTTGTAAAAGCGGTAACGGATCGTTTCAAAGGGCTCGACATCCTTATTCACAACGTAGGTGGTTCGGCGGCCCGCGGCGGCGGCGCATTAGCCCTGTCTGATGATGATTGGCAACATGCGTTTGATATGAACCTGTTCGCTGCTGTTCGTCTCGATCGCGCGTTTCTGCCATCAATGTTGGAACAAGGATCCGGCGTGATCATTCACATCTCTTCAATTCAACGAACCTTTCCTCTACACGACGCGACACTCGCATACGCCGCAGCCAAAGCCGCTTTGACCAACTACAGCAAAGGCCTTTCAAAAGAGGTGAGTCCGAAGGGGATTCGGGTGAACTCAGTTGCGCCTGGCTACACTGAGACAGACGCGGCCGTGGGAATGGTGAACGAGATCGCGGAGCGAACGGGCATTAGCCAGGAGGCAGCAAGGCAACGCATCATGGACTCACTCGGCGGTATCCCGCTCGGTCGACCGAATCGCCCGGACGAAGTGGCGGAACTCGTGGCTTTCCTGGCATCGGATCGTGCGTCTTCGATCACCGGAAGCGAATACGTCATCGACGGCGGGACAATCCCGACTATTTGATTTGGACCATCACGCAGATCGAACTGATTAACGAACCTCAAATATATCTCAGGTTCTATGAGCTCTATGGAAGTAGTCAGACTAAAAAACTTGGTAACGGAAAAGGACCATTCTTCGGGGCCGGAGACTGCCCCTGTTACTCTTCTAGAGTACGGAAATTTCGAGTGCACCCACTGCGGACGCGCTTATCCGGTCATCAAGCAGGTTCGACAACTACTCGGCGACAATTTGCGTTTCGTCTTTCGTCACTTCCCTACTGTTAAAACACATCCACATTCGTTGCGCGCTGCTGAAGCCGCTGAAGCTGCTGCCTCGCAACAGAAATTCTGGCAGATGCACGACCAATTATTTACGCACCAGACGGCGCTGGAGGATCACCACCTTTCACGTTACGCCCGACGCATAAGCCTGAACCTGGAAAGATTTAGTCACGACATGACTGAGCATTCATTCCTTCAACAGATTGAAAGTGACTATCAGCGCAGCCTGTTCGACGAGCACGTAACAGGGACTCCCACTCTTTATCTGAATGATGTTCGTTATACCGGTGCAACTGATCTCGATAGTCTCTTACGCGCCATCAAAGAGTCTGATACCCAAGATCGGATAAAGCTGCCTGCGACTGGTTTACGAAGTCTCCTGAACCGTCTGCGATGAGCTACCAATCGCTAACAAGCTACTCGCTGTGTAACCTTCAATGTCTCATGCAACGGTTAGGAGACTGATGAAAACTTCCATACGCATTTCATTGACTGGTGTAGCAACTCTCATCCTCAGTTTGATGACAGCTGTCTCCGGTCTAGCGCAGACCTCGATTCAGAGCCGCTTCGCGTCTACCGGTAACGTCAAGCTTCATTATTTGATTGCCGGAAAAGGTGAGCCCGTAATCCTACTGCACGGCTACGCGCAGAACAGTCACATGTGGCGGCCGTTGATGGTTGACTTAGCGAAGACTCGATTAGTCATCGCGCCTGATCTGCGCGGTTTTGGCCAGTCATCCAAACCGGATGGTGGTTACGACAAGAAGACCATGGCTCAAGACATTCACGCTCTGGCCTCGTCGCTCGGATTCAAACGAGCAAGTGTCGTCGGTCACGATATCGGATTGATGGTTGCTTATGCGTACGCCGCGCAGTATCCAAGTGAGGTCGATCGGATAGCCTTAATGGATGCTTTTCTTCCTGGCGTCGGTGATTGGAAGACTGTGTGGCTGTTAAGAGACTTGTGGCATTTTCATTTTTACGGTGTAACACCTCTCAAGCTGGTAGCAGGTCGCGAACGAATCTATTTCGAGCACTTCTGGAATGACTTTGCTGCTAACCCAGCACATTCAATTCCTGAAGCTGATCGGCGATTCTATGCGAGAGCTTACGCGCAGCCGGGGGCAATGCGCGCAGGCTTCGAAGTGTTTCGCGCGTTCGAGCAGGACGCCAAAGATTTCGAGGGCCTTGCGCAGACGAAACTGACTATGCCGATGTTGGTCCTCACCGGCGAGAAAGCGTCCGGAAACTTTTTGATTGAGCAAGCACGTCTCGTTGATTCAAACGTAGAGGGCGTTGTGATCAAAGGTTCCGGTCACTGGCTAATGGAGGAAGCGCCAGGACAAGTTATTCCGCAACTCGTCGCCTTCATCAATAGATCTCCGTAACACTAGCGCGCGCATTGTTCATCATAAAGGCTCTACACAGTGAGTTCTGCAACTCAGCCGAAACAGAATGAAGAAAAACCCGCGCGGCGTCAGAGCGCAGTGTCGGCATGGGGTCCATTGCGCGCGCCACTCTTTCGAGCACTGTGGATCGCCGCTGTAGCTTCGAATGTTGGGACGTGGATGGAAGATGTCGGGGAAGCCTGGCTGATGACTTCTCTGACCTCATCGACGCTTTTGGTCGCACTCGTCGAGACTGCGGGAAGTTTGCCAGTGGTGCTGCTGGCCGTTCCGTCTGGTGCGTTCGCAGACCTTATTGATCGGCGTCGACTGTTACTTATCACGCAGGCATGGATGTTAGTTGTCGCGGCGACGTTGGGCGTCTTGACTGTCGCAGGACTCACTACACCGTGGACCCTTCTCCTCTTGGCTTTCGCACTCGGCCTGGGTGCGGCGGCGAACGCACCAGCATGGGAAGCGATTACACCTGAACTGGTCACCAGAGAAGATCTTCCGGCAGCGGTTACCTTGGGCGCCGTTGCATTCAACATTGCTCGTGCGATCGGGCCCGCTTTGGGTGGTCTATTAGTCGCAGCAGTTGGGTCCGGAGCGGTCTTCCTGTTGAATGCGGTTTCTTTTCTCGGCGTGATTATCGTGCTCTATCGCTGGCGGCGGCCCATCGAGAAAAGCAACCTACC
>DATBSH010000290.1:0-25888 GCA_036559885.1 Pyrinomonadaceae bacterium | reverse complement strand
GGTTCCAACTACCAATGACTTTGGCGTTGAGGGAATGGCCGCGACCTCTTCACCAGGAGTTGAGGCCTTCGTGAACGCGCAGAATCCGGCCGGAGGCGGCACTCTTTTGATCTCCGCCACAACCGGATTCTCAAATTGTTCCTCAGCGCCGAATGCGACAGTAAGTGAGGCTATAGCGAGCGCTATGGCAGGGAGCGAAGGGAACGCCAGAGTGACAGCGAACACCGTTTCGAACTCAGGCAACATCAACACTCACTTCAACAGAACTCAGCTGAACAAGACTACCGACTTCTCCCGCGACGCGAACCCGCGAGGGAACATCGAGCAAAGTCGACGTTCAGCAGCCAGCGACGTACGCGCGAATTCGGGCAACATCGCAGTGACGCAACCGACACTGCAAACGCTTTCGCACCACGCGAAGATGACACGCAAGAGCCTCACGCCATCGAGTGATCCCGGCAATGCAACCGTTTCTGGGTCAGCTATCACAACACCAGTGGTGTACAAGATCACGAGCCGGCAACAAGTCCACGCGATGCAGCAGAAGCGACCTCGCGGCGGAGTGGGCGTGAAGCCGGTAGTAACTCCGCTGTCAGGTGAAACTGTCAGTCATTCGATCGGCACCTTACTCGCCGGCAAGACTGTACATATCCAATTCCAAGTCACTGTAAATAATCCGTACTTGGGAGGCGCGTTTGTTTCCAATCAAGGTACCGTTTCGGGCTCGAACTTCTCAGATGTCTTGACAGACGATCCGGCGGCCGGTGGAGCAAACGATCCGACAACAACACCGATCCTGCTCACACCGAATATCTCAGTCGCTGATGCACAGGCAAATGAGCCGGCATCTGGGTCAGCACCGATGCTCTTCACCGTTTCGCTGTCAGCTCCAGCTGGCGCGTCAGGCGCATCGGTCCATTACGCCACGGCGGACCAAGCCCCGGGTGCGGGACATGCGGTAGCCGGTGTGGACTACACGGCAGTACCGGATACAGTTTTGAACTTCGCTGCTGGTGAACAATTCAAGACTGTCACAGTGAACATCCTTGCTGACGGAACGGCAAGTGAAGGTGATGAGACCTTCCTGCTCAATCTGTCAAACCCGACAAACGCGAACATTGCGGATGGACAGGGCGTCGGTACCATCAAAGAGGGTAACGCTGCCGGGACGTTCCTAATCTCCGAGTTGCGGACCTCTGGACCAGGTGGAGCCGGTGACGACTTCGTTGAGCTTTACAACAACAGCGATTCACCTCTCACCGTCGCGGCCTCTGATGCGTCCGGCGGTTTTGGATTGTTCAAGATGGGAGCTGACTGCAGTGCAACGCCAGTGCTCATCGGCACAATTCCGAACGGCACAGTCATCCCGGCGCGCGGACACTTCCTATTCGTTGGCTCCGCTTATGGTCTCGCCAACTATGGTGGGACTGGAGCAGCAGCTGGTAATCAAACCTTGTCTTCGGATATTGAGAATGATCGAAATGTCGCGATATTCACCACGGCAACGGTCGCTAATATATCCTCGGCAAACCGTCTGGATGCAGTAGGGTTTGGCACAAATACCGGCGCTGTTTGCGATCTATTGCGCGAAGGAACAACCCTGCCGGCGCTCAGCGGAAGCACACTGGAATACAGCTTCTTCCGAGATGAGTGTGGCAAGAAAGGAAATCCCGCTCAGTTTGGTCCGTGTACGATCGGTGGTACGCCCGCGGACACGAATGTAAACGGCGATGATTTCATCTTCGCTGACACGTCGGCTGCCATGACAGTTGCGGGTCAACGGCTGGGAGCGCCAGGTCCGCAGAACCTTACGAGCCCAGTGCAACGCAATAGCACGATCGCAGGCCTATTGCTTGACGCGAGCGTCGGACAGCCAGCGCCGCCTAATCGTGTTCGAAGTTTCACGCCGGTGACGAACGGTGCGAATGGAACACTCACAATCAGCCGGCGATTTGTGAATAACACAGGCGCCCCCGTCACTCGCTTACGCTTCCGGATCGTAGACATCAGCGCGTTCGCAGTGCCGGGAGGCATTGCTGATCTAAGGGCACTGGATTCCATGGCTGTCACGGGAATCACCGTCAACGACTCGGCAACTTGTGCCGCCACTGGTACGCCAATGACTGCGCCCTGCACAGTAACTGTGCAGGGGACGACGGTGGAAACTCCTCCAGCGCAATCTATGGGGGGTGCTATGAACAGCACGATGACAGCAACGCTAGGTACGCCGCTGGCTTCCGGAGCGAGCATTAACTTGCAATTCGTGCTGGGAGTGCAGCAGGGGGGTTCATTTAAGTTCTACGTCAATATCGAAGCACTTCCGTAGCCACTCACTCAACCACAAACGACCACCGACTTCATCGTCGGTGGTCGTTCTTTCAACCTAATCAACAGCACCGCACTTTGCTGAGAGACCACCGACTTCATGTCGGTGGTACGTCAATTTCCACCTAATGAAGCGGCGCACTTCTCCGAGACCACCGACTTCATGTCGGTGGTACTTCAATTTCCACCTAAAGCTAAAAAGCTCTTCACCTGCGCAGTCGTGTATTCACCAACAGTGGCGGCGTAGTAGGACGGTTGCCAGACATCCCATGCATTAGTCTCTTTCAGCACTCCCCAGTAACGCTGCTCCATCCAGTAATGTGTGCTTTCCATAAGTGCCCGCACGCATTCCTCGACGCTGACATTGGATTTCGCCTCGATGATCAGGTGGAGGTGATCAGGCATTAGGCCCATTCGCTCGATCGCAAATCCATGTGTTTTCCCTACCCCCAAGGCGTACTTAAATAGACCTGGACCAATCACTTCATCAAACACCGGAATCCGATTCTTAGTCACTAACACCACGTGATAGTTCAGCAGACAGAAGCTGTGTGGCACCGCGAATGCCGGAGATCTTAAAGTCGGATTTCTATAACTCAATGGCCTTGTCCATTCTCCGCGGTAGCCGTGATGTGCAGCTTAGCTTTCCACATAATGCTGCGCCGCTTCCAGATTGACTTTCCCGGAGCTTCTAGCGAAATACCCTTTTGCCCAAAGCTTTCGAAAACTTTCATCTCCGATGCACGCGAGACGGAATTCGTGATCGAGATTACCTTTGAGCATCTTCGCGGCGTGTGCGACCGTTTGCGTGGGTTTGAGACTTAACAGAACGCAAACGGTCATCGGCAATGTCGGATTCCAACAAGTGAACATCCTCTCTGTCGCAAACGTCCACAAGTACGTTTCGCATGAGCGACTGTGCACTCTGGGAAGCGAGTAATGGTTTTAGATAATGTGTTTTGAAACAGAAGTAAAAGTGAAGCTGATAGGCCGCTTCTAAGGCCTTGAAGTGAGGATTCATGGCGTCATGTTAGCTCATCACTCGATTGCGTTGCTAGGTCGAAATTGAAGTACGACCGACATAAAGTCGGTGGTCTCTCGGAGAAGTGCCGTGCTGCAGGTAGGTTGAAATTGAAGTACCACCGACATGAAGTCGGTGGTCTCTAAAAGCTGCGGTGGTTCGTGTAGTTAGGTTGAAATTGAAGTACCACCGACATGAAGTCGGTGGTCTCTAACTATCGTGGTTTGGCGGCAACGGGTTCTGCATCTGTTAGCCGGTCACCGCGGGCGGCTTCAGAAACAACCACCGGCGGCGGAGGATTTGCTACCAACACCTCCAAAGCAGCGTCGATCGCCTCATTGATCCGCGACACGAAAATGATCTGTAATTCGTTCCTTACATCGTCAGGGATGTCCTCCACATCTGCTTCGTTCCGTGCCGGCAGAAGAATTCGTCGGATACCTGCTCGATGCGCCGCCAAAACCTTCTCTTTGACGCCGCCAATCGGAAATACCAGTCCTGACAACGTGATCTCGCCTGTCATGGCCGTATCCGGCCGTACGCGTCGTCCCGTGTATAAGGAAGCCAGGGCCGAAGTGATCGTGACTCCGGCGCTTGGTCCATCCTTGGGAATTGCGCCGGCCGGAACGTGTAGATGAACACCGTATTCCTTGAAGATATTTGGATCAATCCCAAACTCCGCTGCGTGCGACCAGAGATACGACTGAGCCGCGCGCGCAGATTCCTGCATCACCTCGCCCAGCTGGCCCGTGATCGTTAGACCCCTTCCACCAGGCAGCAACGTCGCTTCTATGAAAAGTACCTCGCCACCCATCTCGGTCCAGGCCATACCGGTAGCAACACCCGCAGGAAGTTCTTTCCGTGCCTGCTCGGGATAAAAGCGCGGCGGGCCAAGTAGTTCGCGCAGATCTCGTTCAGTGACCGTCACACTTTCGGCCTGTCCTTGCGCAATTTTCAGTGCGACTTTTCGAGCGACGCTGCCAATGTTTCTTTCCAACTGACGAACGCCTGCTTCCCGCGTGTACACGGACACGATTTGTTCGATCGCTTCATCGGCTATCTTTAGTTGCGCAGAATTAAGACCGTTCTCCATCGTCTGACGAGGCACAAGGTAGCGCTTGGCAATCTCAAGTTTCTCTCGATCGCTGTAACCCGCGAGCCTGATTACCTCCATCCGATCGCGCAAAGGCGCCGGGATGGGCCCAAGTTGATTTGCCGTGGCAATAAAGAAAACCTTTGAGAGATCAAAAGGCAGGTCCAGGTAGTGATCCCGGAACGAATTGTTCTGTTGAGGATCAAGGATCTCAAGCAACGCTGACGATGGATCGCCACGGTAATCATTTCCGAGTTTATCGATCTCGTCGAGCATCATTACCGGATTGTTAACGCCCGCCCGCCGGATCGACTGAATTATTCGTCCCGGCAAAGCACCGATGTAGGTCCGTCGGTGCCCGCGCAACTCCGCTTCGTCACGGACTCCGCCTAACGACATCCGTTCGAATTGCCGGCCCAGCGCGCGTGCGATCGATCTGCCAAGCGAAGTTTTTCCCACGCCCGGTGGGCCAACGAAGCAAAGGATCGGACTCTTCGTATCTGGCCGCAGTTTTATGACGGCCAGAAATTCCAGAATTCGTTCCTTCACATCTTCAAGGCCATAATGGTCCTCATCCAGGATCCGCCGCGCTTCATCAAGGTCCAATTTGTCTTCTGAAGACTTTCGCCATGGCAGTTCCAGAATGTATTCAAGATAGGTTCTGATGACGTGGTAATCGGGAGCGGCTGCCGGCAATCGCTCAAGTCGCTTAAGCTCACGCTCGGCTTCCGCCCGCACTTCGTCAGGCAAATCAGCTTTAGCAAGTTGCTCACGCAGCAACTGGGCTTCGGCAGCTTCGCCACTTTCATCTTCCCCAAGCTCTTTCTGGATCGCCTTTATCTGTTGACGCAGAACATAATCGCGTTGGGCCTTGTCCATTTCCGTCTGCGCTTCAGAAGCTATCTTCGAGCGCAGCTGCAAAATCTCGAGTTCGCGCGCAAGGTTGATATTGGCAAGCCGGAGCAACTCATCCGCAGTGTTTGCCTCCAACATCTTCTGCTCTTCCTCAACGCCGAGGTTGAGAATTGAGCCGAGGAAATACGCCAGGCGAACCGGTTCGACCGCACCTAACACGGCAACCCGAACCTCCGGCGGAACGTTCGGCAACAGCGACAAAGCGTCTTGAATCATCGCCTGCAAGTTTCGTTTCGCCGCTTCGACCTGTTCGGGATCCTCGATCTTCGGATCCGGGAGAATTTGAACACGCGCTCTCAGATATGGATCTTGTTGTTTCCACTCGAGAACTTTTATGCGATCGGTTCCCTGAGCGACGATCCGCATTGAGTCGCCCAAACGCTCCATGCGTTTGATCATGACGAGCGTCCCAACTTCGTAGAGATCGTCGGAAGTTGCATCACCTTCGCCAGACTTATCAGGTCGAACAGTGATACAGCCAAGAAGCTTTTCCGGTGTCGACAACGCAGCCTCAACGGCAGCGGTTGATCGGGGTCTTCCCACTCCCAAGGGAACTACGGTTTCAGGAAATAGCGTTAGGTTCTGGAGAGCCAACACTGCTACTTCAAACACTTCCTGTGAAACAGTGTTCGTGGGGTTCTCCGGCTTAGCGGTTTCGGTTCCCGCTGAACTTGTTGGAGCTTTGGCTTCTTTTTGTTCGGATTCCGCCATCAATACCTAACCTGCTCAATGACCCGCTCGTTTTATTCACTGCGCAGCACGATTATCAAAAAGCCGTCACGATAGTCGTGCGCCAATGATGCACCTTCAAGAGGAACGGGAAACTCAATCGTCTTTTCGAAACGACTGTATGTGATTTCCATCTGATGGTAGATGAAACCATCGCGGTAGAGAGTATCTTTACGACAGCCACGAATATGCAGCCGCGACTCCTGGATCTCAATCTCCAGATCGTCAGAGCAAATACCAGCCAGATCTAATTTGACAACCCAGCCATCGGTGGATTGATAAACATCTGCTGAAGGGTTCCAAAGTCGTCCAGACGGCTTCACCCTATGAGCTTTTTGGCTCATCGCGAGCTCAGTTTCGAAATCATGCATGGCAAGAGCATACGAGAAAACGTTAGAGGCGTGCAAAGCAGACGGAGCAGGAGCAGCAGTCAGGAGCAGGAATCATTGGTCAATTATCATTTGACATTTCTCCATTACTATTTCTGGAATCTACAAAACCTGGATTATGGTTTTGCTTTTTGCTTTCAATGACAAATGACAAATGTCCTATGATAATTGACCAATGATTGCTGCTCCTGCCTGCTGCTCCTGCTCTTGTCTTTTCCTAGCTGAAAATGCGCTGCCAGAACGATGAGCCTTTCGAAATATCTTCGAGAGCGTCTGCCAGTTCCTGATCAGCTTCAGTTTCGACCGCAATATCTCTCATTGAGATCATCCCAATAAGACGATTCTCCTCTCCTACAACCGGAATACGACGCACCTGCTTATCACCCATCTTCCGAATCACATCGACGACTCGGTCATTTGGCCTCGCAGTATGGACATCCGTCGTCATAATTTCTTCGGCCCGGGTCGCGACGCAGTCTTTGTCTTTTGCAATCGCTCGGACCACTATGTCGCGGTCAGTTATTAAGCCAACGAGCTTGCCACGACCATATACCCTGTTGTCGTAATTGGTTTCATCGCGCGTGGTGGTAGTTTTTCCATTTCCTCCTTCGCCCTGGTACTCGACTACCGGTATCACGCCGGTATCTTCCTGCTTCATCATCTTCGCGACATCGCAAAGCGGAGTGTCGCGCGTGGCGACGACCAAATCGCGAGTCATGATATCGCGGCAACGCAAACGTGAACGCTCCGGGGCGTAACGTGTCGAGCCACGTTGCTCGTAACCGCGCCGGCCATACCCTGGGTCATAACCGCGCCAACGATCCTGCGAAGACTCACGAAACCGTTCGTCGCGAAAGCCACCGGGATAATCGCTATAACGCGGTTCGTCATAATCGTATTCCGCCCGTTCACCAAACCGACCGCGGCTGAATTCTGTACGATTGCCTTCGACAAACTCGCGCCGTTTTCTCTCAGCACTGTCGTCATAACCCCAGGGGGCTTCTCGTCTCATTCCTCGATCTCGCCGATACAAGTCCCGTTCATCATCAAATTCGTCCCGATATCTGGCCATTGCTTTCCCTCCTTGCCAGGAATAAAAAAGATCTTTGCGCTCTCCGGCAGACGCAAACGAAATGAAAAGCTTGGGGGGCGATCTCGCCTAATCTGGAGGAACTAGAAGGGGAAATTTCGGGGAGAGTTACTCTATCAGAGATTCGCTTCGACTTCAGCAATCAACTGAACTCGTGAACTAATCTCCAGAGATCCAACTTCGATGGGGGTAGCAACTCGTGCCTGTGCTGCGTCCATGTAGCCTACTTGCGGTGTTGGCATCTGTAGCGGACGTAGAAAGCCTTCTTCCTGCACTTCTACAATTCGCACTACACGACCGCCGAGTGACTGCGCAATCACTTGGGCTTTGCTTACCGCCTCGCGGGTCGCATTTTTAAGCGCCTCATCTCGCGACACACGATCCTGGCGCAACGTAAATGATATGCCTGCAATGTCATTGGCTCCGGCTCCCGCAGCTGCGTCGATGACCGTGCCTACCTTCGTCAGGTCGCTTAGCGTGACGGTGATAGTATTTCGCGCCTCATAACCTGTTATCGTCGGTGGCTGGTTTTCGCGGTAGACACGTTGCGGTTGAACGCTGTATCCGCTCGTCTTTACCTCTCCAGCCGGTATGGCAGCCTTCACCGTCCGAATCACTGAATCCGTTTTTGCGGCGTTCTGCTGTTGGGCGTCGAGCGCCTGCTTAGATTGCGTAACCACCGAAATCATCAGTATCGCAGTATCTGGCTGTGCCCGGACAATTGAGTCTCCAAACACCATCACCTTTGTGACGCGCTTGTTGTCGGCGCCGCCAGTCACAGCCTGCGTTTGCGCCTGACTCGCCGTGAGCGCGCTCAGGAGAATCGCAAAAATTCCAAATATGACTGCTATTCGTTTCATAACCTCTCCCTCTACCTCAAACATAACCGGAAACCGGTTGGAGATAGAGAACGAAGTGAGAGTCGAAATCTTGCTGTCATTGTTGGCAAAAATCGTGTTTTGATACCATCCATCCGATGCAGTCATTCGATACTAAAAATAATCACAGTCACGCACCCGTCGAGACGAACCGAACATTGACAATTAGCGCTGCTACCGAATTATCCGCCGGTGCCAGCGCCCGTCTCGAACTTCCCGACGGTAACGAGATAGCTGTTTTCAATATCGATGGCGAATTCTATGCCATCAACAACTCTTGTCCTCATAAGGGCGCACCGCTTTCTGAAGGACAGATCTGCGGTCACATTGTTGAGTGTGCATTGCACGGCTGGCAGTTCGATGTTCGAACCGGCGAATGTCTAAGCGTGCCGGAGACAATTAGGACTTACAGAGTTCGAAGTGAAGACGGATTATTGAAAGTTGAATGTGATTAGGTCGATCCATCGCGTAATAACATTGAAGGTTAGAAAGATTGCAGGTCGGGAAGGGTGGCTTGCCCCCGCTCAAGTTGCGGTATCATTCAATAATCGGTGGCTGGTTAAATGTAAGCGAAGTTATTATTTCCAAATGGCCTTATAAGCCACACGGGTTGAGAACAGACTCAACTAAGGAACGGGAGCGAAGCGACCGATTTCAACTCCCGACATCCAGTCTATTCAGTACCGTTCGCGGTAGCGAATGGCCAAATGTGACGATGAGCGTTGACCATTCGCTACCGCGAACGGTACTGAATACGCAGCGCTCGTGTAGAAATCGGTTGCTTCGCTCCCGTTCCTTTCCTTAGTTGAGTGCATCGAGAATTCGCGGGCAAGCCACCCTTCCCGACCTGCAATCTTTCTAATCTTGAGTGGTCCTATCCAAGATGATTTGTACCTCACAAAATCCGAAACGCCCTACTCGCCATCATTGCCAATTGCTTCAACCGGACAACAGGTCAGCGCTTCTTCACACAATGCCTTCTCTTCTTCCGTCTCCGGTTGCTTATAAACAAACGAATAACTGTTAGCGTCTGAACGCTTGAAATTCTCGGGAGCAGTGTCGCGACATACGTCGCAATCAATACAAGAGCAGTCGACGTAGTAAGCGCCTACAACGTTCTCTTTAACTTTGTCGTTCTTGTCAGGCAAGGCAGAAAGATTTCGGAATTGGGATTTCGGAATTCGAATTTTGTGATTGGCTCATTGATCGTTTGATCGAGTGGCGCAAGATTGGCAGCATTTCGAAACTCGAAATCCGCATTCCGAAATCCGAAATTCTTCTAAGGGTGCGTCATTTCTTCTGGCTTTACGTACTTGTCGAATTCCTCAGCCGTGAGTAGACCAAGTTCGATGGCCGATTCCTTGAGACTGATCCCCTTGCGATGTGCATTCTTCGCGACCTTGGCCGCGTTGTCGTAGCCGATGTGAGGATTGAGTGCCGTCACCAGCATCAGTGACTGTTGCAAATGCTCGTCAATTTGTGCCCTGTTAAGTTCAATTCCCGAGATGCAATACTTCACGAAGCTGTGAATAGCATCGTGCAGAAGACGTACCGAATGCAGAAAATTATGAATCATCACGGGCTTGAAAACGTTTAGTTCGAAGTTCCCTTGTGAGCCACCGAAACTGGTTGCTAAATCGTTTCCGAAAACCTGGACCGCCACCATTGTGATCGCTTCGCTCTGCGTCGGATTGACTTTACCAGGCATGATTGAAGAACCGGGTTCGTTTTCCGGCAGAACCAATTCTCCCAAACCACATCGAGGACCCGACGCAAGCCAACGCACGTCGTTTGCAATCTTCATTAGTGATGCCGCGAGAGTTTTTAGCGCTCCACTTGCAAATACGAGTTCATCATGGGCCGACAGAGCAGCAAACTTGTTTGGGTGTGACTTGAAAGGCAATTGAGTCAGCTCAGCGATTTTTCGTGCAGCGCGTTCGCCGAACTCAGGGTGCGAGTTAAGCCCTGTTCCGACTGCCGTCCCTCCAATAGCCAGATCATATAATCCGGGTAAAGCGGCATTCAGGTTATTGATATCCCGCTCAATCAAACTCGCCCAACCAGACATCTCCTGTCCGACCGTCAACGGTGTCGCATCCTGCAAATGTGTTCGGCCGATCTTTACCACGTTTGCGAACTCTTGTGCTTTCGAGTTAATCGCCTCACGTAGTTCCTTGATCGCCGGAATAAGCCAATTCAACTGCTCCGCTGCCGCGATATACATCGCCGTCGGGAACGTGTCGTTCGACGATTGCGACATGTTGACGTCATCGTTCGGATGAATGGGCATTTTACTGCCCAGCTTGCCACCGGCGATTTCAATGGCCCGGTTGGAGATCACCTCGTTCGCGTTCATGTTTGTTTGGGTACCACTACCCGTTTGCCAAACACGAAGGGGAAAGTGGTCATCAAGTTTGCCTGCAATGACCTCGTCACAGGCTTGGACAATTAACCGGCACTTTTCCGCCGATAGCTTCCCCAACTCCTGGTTCACCAAAGCGGCGGCTTTCTTGAGAATCCCCAAGGCACGGATGATCTCGCGCGGCATCCGGTCGTCACCAATATTGAAGTGGATAAGCGAGCGTTGAGTTTGGGCTCCCCAATATCGATCGGCGGGGACCTCGATTTCACCCATCGAGTCTGTTTCTATTCGGATTTGCGGCTTTGCTTCAGGGGATTGTTGAGCCATGGCGGTTCCCACTGAGTAAATAGTAGCAGATACGCCCCAGAGATGGCTGTACCAGCCATCTCTCTTCCTCGGTTTTCAGGAAAATGAGACCCCAATTGGCACGAATTATGCTGAATCTTGGCTGGGATACTGAAACCCTGCTGAACTCCGGGTCACCTCGAGCTTGTGTTTTGCTCGTCTGTCGAAATGCAGATGGATCAGGTCGCAGCGGGATTATTTCAGCGAATTCGGAGGAAAGTACGCAGGGTTGTCATTGATGGAGTCGACGACCTGGAAAGGGTGAGTGTCGACCGACAACGTTTTGCGAACTTTATCTATGCACTCATGGAGTGGTTTGCGGTCGAAAACATTACTTGTATGGTGGTTGTGTTGCTTGAGATAAGGGGCCGAGGAGCTGTTGTTAAGAACGCAAAGTGATGCCTGATACGGAATTGGAACCAATAAAGAAAGAGCCCTACAAGCGATTAGCTGAGATCAATCGTGCGATCACGACTTCGCTGAATTTTGATCGGGTTCTCAATCTCATCGTCACAAATGCGAAGCAGTTGGTCGACGCTGATATTAGCCTGCTCCTCCTCGTTGATGCCAACGGACAACTCAGGATAACTGCGGCTGACGGTGTTGAGCCGGAGTTGGTTCGGGCTTTCGTCGGCCGCCTCGAAGATGACGTTATTGATGACGTTATTGACGTTATTAAAGACCTGCGCCTCCTCTTGAATGTTAGACCGACCGACACACTCACTCCGGTCCCCGTTATCGACAAGGATTCGCTCGATGGGCTTCTGGTTATAACTCGCAGCACGCAGCTCGAGCCGGAAGAGAACTGGCAGCTGTCTGCCCTCGCAGATCAGGCCGCAATCGCATTGCGAAATGCAAGACTCTATGAAATCGATGTCAGCGAAGCGAACCGTGAGCGCCGCGAAACATTGCAAGCTCTTCGCGCGTCGAAGGCCAGAATTAATCGAATTCTGGAGAGCATCACCGATTTGTACTACTCACTCGATAAGCAATGGCGTTTTACTGACGTCAATCGCCAGGCTGAGTTGCTTTTTGGTAAGCGCCGCGACGAGTTGATTGGTAATGTAATTTGGGAAGTGTTTCCGACTTCCGATGAATCGGCTCTCGCTGAAAATCTAAGAAAGGCGTTCGAGAAAAATGTTCCGGTGCACTCGGAGTTAGTCTGGGGTGCATTTCCGAGCGCCTGGTTCGAAGCTCACATCTATCCCTCGCAGAGTGGGCTGTCTGTTTATTTGCGCGACATAACTGCGCGCAAAGCAGGCGAAGCAAGCCGGCGCCAGCTGGCATCGATTGTCGAATCGTCCGAAGACGCGATCGTGAGCAAAGATCTTAATGGCGTCATCAATAGTTGGAACGGTGGCGCTGAACAGCTTTTTGGTTACACCGCTGAGGAAGCAATCGGAAAACCGATAACCATTCTGATACCTGAGGGACGCGATGAGGAAGAACCGGCCATTCTCGCGCGCATTCGCTCGGGACGAGCGGTAGAACACTATGAGACACTTCGCAGACGCAAAGATGGAACCTTAATCGATATCTCCCTGAGCGTCTCTCCAGTCCGGGATGAGTTTGGAAACATCATTGGCGCCGCCAAAATCGCTCGCAACATTACTGAGCAGAAAAGAGCACAGGAAGCCATTCGCTTTCAGGCAAGCTTGCTGGACGCTGTCGAACAAGCAGTCGTAGCGACGGACCTGGAGGGAAAAATCATCTATTGGAATTCCTTTGCTGAGCGTCTTTACGGATGGCGGTCGGACGACGTGATGAGCTCGAACGTCGTCGAGATCATTCCCAGCATGGCTGCGAAAGAACACGCGTCGGTGATTATGGAGCAACTACGCGATGGGCAAAGTTGGGCCGGTGAAATGATCGTTCGGCGTCGTGATGGCTCTGAGTTTCTCGCGGTGGTTACGGACTCGCCGATTCTCAATGCGAAAGGCGATCTGATCGGAATCGTAGGTGTTTCATCTGATGTGACAGAAGCTAAGCGAGCAGAAGAGGAACGGACCAGATTATTGGAAAGCGAAAGAGTCGCGCGTAAAGAAGCGGAGGCAGCGAACCGCTTGAAAGACGAGTTTCTGGCTACGCTATCACATGAACTACGCAACCCGTTGAACGTGGTAATTGGTTATTCGGAGATCCTTCGTCGCAGCGAAGATACCCAAAGCAGTTTTGTCGGTAAGGCTGCTGAAGTGATTCGACGAAACGCGCTCGCGCAGTCGCAACTAGTTTCAGACCTGCTCGATCTGTCGCGATTGCAAATGGGCAAGTTGGCAATAACACGACAGCCGGTATCACTGTCGACTATTGTTGGCGATGCGATTGAAACTGTGCGCACAGAGGCCGAAGCAAAAGAGATTTCACTCAAGCTCAACGTTGGAAAAGAATCTCTCGTAATTGATGGCGACCCGGTTCGGCTTGGACAGATCGCCTGGAACCTTCTGAACAATGCAGTGAAGTTCACCGGAGCAGGCGGGAGCATCACTATCTCGCTGAGTGAAGACTCCAATCAAGCGTTGCTGACGGTGAAGGATTCTGGACAAGGAATTCCTCCTGAGTTTCTGCCGCACGTGTTTGAGATCTTCCGTCAGGCCGACGCCAGCAGCTCACGCCTCCAGGGCGGATTGGGAATCGGATTGGGCCTGGTTAAGCAACTTGCGGAGCTGCACGGCGGACGAGTGCAGGCGGAGTCCCGAGGGATTGGAAAAGGGTCAGAATTCCAAGTTTGGCTTCCTTTGCATCAAGTTTCAGTTTTCGCCAATCCGCCAAAGAAGCATGGCGCGAATGGTGCATTGGAACACAAGTTCATCCTCGTAGTTGACGACTCGCGAGAGACGACCGAAATGCTGAGTCGGCTTTTGCAGATGGAAGGTGCGTTCGTGCAAACTGCGCGGAGTGGCAAAGAAGCATTGAAGCTGGCTTCAGAGCGCAACTTCGACCTGGTAATTTCAGATATCTCGATGCCTGAAATGGACGGATATCAACTGCTTCGCCGCCTGCGGAAGCTTCCTTCAATGGATGAGGTGCCTGCCCTCGCGCTGACGGGTTTTGACCGAATATCGGACGTCAATCGCGCCCGGGCCGAGGGTTTTGCCGAGCACTTCACCAAGCCCCTGGACATCGAAAAGTTACTTGGCGCGGTCAAACGCCTAACCCGGGCCGACGGCCATAAAGTTGGGCAATAAAGCGCTACCGACCCGCCTGTGCGTCTGACCCTCAAATAGTGTCAAAAAGTTAACGTATCCACCTCCTCAAAATCTGGTAGGATGGTTTGCGGCCACTCCCGGGGCCGCCCACGCCCGTGGGTTTCACCTCAATCCCTCAGTCGATGCCCAATCAGCTGTCAAAAGATTTGTATCCCGAAGCCGACGCGGGCCCGCCCGTGTTTGAGTGGCGCTCTGCGTTGGAGGCTGTGCCGGCTGACATCTTCGTGTTCGACGCGACTCGTCGCTTGATTCTCGCCCACGTGTGCAGTCCAAGTCTGCACCGATTGTGCGAAATCAAAGTTGATATGACGTGCTGCGAGATGTTCTGGAAGGCCCAGGGTGAATCACAGTGCGTTGTTGATAGAGCATTGAAGAGTGGCACAAAAGCCGAATTTGAATTGACGGTAGGTGGTGGCGAGCAACTACCCTTCGTCGTTATCGTGCAGCCGTTGTTTGATAATGGTGACGCGACCGCTTCAGGTGTCCTCGTAACCGCCCGAGACATTTCTGACCTGCGACATGCAGAGGCCGAGGTTATTGTTCACAAGTCGTTCATGTCGAGCATCGCTGACCGATCTCCAGATGAAATCTATGCATTGAATAAAGGTGGCAACATCACTTGGGTTAATCAAAGGGCGGAAAGGGATAATCCGCTAGCAGCGCAGGGCCAGCGCATCATCGATTTCATTGCGCCAGAATCCCAGGCAGCCCTGCTGGATGGAATGAAGCGCGCCTTCGCCGGACAGGAAATTAAAATAGAAATTCGCGCCACTCGGACTGATGAGAATCATCGGGATGTCGAAGCACACACATCACCGCTCTGGAAGGAAGGCGAAGTCGAAGGAGTGCTGTTATTCCTTCGCGATATCACAGAAAGAAAGCGCGCTGAGGCGGTGGCTTCGCAATCAGACAAGTTGCGAGCAGTCGGCGAGTTGGCTGCTGGTGTTGCGCATAACTTAAACAACTCGTTGACGGTTATTAAAGGCCGCTCCCAGTTGATGGAAATGCGCACCACCGACGAGAGCATATTGAAGAGTTTACGAGTTATAAACGATGCCGTTGAAGATGGCAGTAAAACACTGCGGCGCATTCTTGAATTCGCGCGACGAGATTCAGTACACAGGTTTGACCCTGTAGAGTTAGACGATCTGGTTATGTCGAGTATCGAGATTGCGTGGCCCAAGTGGCAGCGAAAGTCACCTGACGAGCAGATTCAGGTAAAGCCTGAATGCACCGGCCCAATCTATGTTAAAGGAGATCTGACTGAGCTTCGTGAAGTTGTACTGAACCTGGTTTTCAATGCTGTCGATGCCATGCCTAAGGGAGGTGTGCTGGAAGTCGGCACACGCGTTGACGGTGATCACGGATGCTTTTGGGTAGCGGATACTGGCTGCGGCATGTCTACGGAAACCATCGAGCGGATCTTCGAACCATTCTTCACTACAAAGGGCGATAAAGGAACCGGTCTTGGTCTGTCAGCCTCACACGGAATCATTTCACGACATGGCGGCGAGATCGTGACGTTTAGTCGACTCGGCGAGGGCACGCGTTTCGAAGTTCGCCTTCCGATCAGGGATGAAGGATGAGGGATGAAGGATGAAGGATGAGAAGCGTGGCCAATTTCATCCTTCATCCCTCATCCTTCATCCTTGCCATCAGTCGTCCGAACATCAAGCACTAATAGTCTTTGAAACATACAGTCAGAATGGCAGGGCCGCCGTCTTTCCTCCTAAAACGGCTATGTTTGGCGGGTGTTAATCCAAGAGCATCATTGGAACGCTCATTGCCAATTATCCCGTGGGAAGGCGTAGAGCGTTGCTCCATGGGTCTGGAGCAACGCTCAAAACTCAAGGGAGGTAGTTTGCTGTGGGTATACCAAATAGAGATGAATTCGAAGGAAAGATTGATAAAGCCAAGGGCAAAACTAAAGAGACCTTAGGCCGCGCATTTGATGATGCAGATCTCGAAGCGGAGGGCCAGGTCGATCGAACTAAGGGTAACGTCAAAGAAGGCTTCGGTAAGACGCGACGAAAAGTCGGCGAGGCCATCGAAGACGTTGGTGAAAGCCTCAAGCGTTAAACGTTAGTTTTCACCCCCGCGCACCAAGAGGGGCCACGGGGCAAAGAGCAAAGTGCGAAGCGCCAAGCACATTGTTCTTTGCCCTTCGTTCTTTGCCCCTTTGCTCTTCGCCCTTTGCGTATATTACTCGGTGCGGATGTGTTGAGCACCCAGTTCATCAAACAAGGTCTCAAGTCGATCTACTTCCTCATCGGACCGTGCTTCAACGCCGATTAGGATTCCACCACCTCGGATTTCAGTGTCATATACCTTTGCTCGATACTCAGGAATGCCGGCACCTACAAGCGCACCAATCAGGCCTCCAGTAACGCCACCTGCGCCAGCGCCTGCTAATGCGGCTGCGATTGGACCAGCAATGACGAGATTGATCCCGGGTAAAAACAATGTAGTTCCGACAGCGAGGATGGCTGCGAGAACTGCACCTACGGCGCCTCCTACCGCGCCACCAATGCCTGCTCCATCAGCCGCATGAGATTTCGCTTGTACAGCGAATTCCTTCGTTCGTGTAGCGTCAGACATCAAGACGCTGATGTCATCGCGCGTGTAACCGCGCTTCATGATGGCATCAACCGCCGCCTCTGCTGCCACGCGACTCTTAAAAAGTCCTGTAACTAAACTTGGCTTGGCCATACAATCCCTCCCAACACGCAGAATCGTCCACCGTTATGAAATGGCAACATGCGTGCCGACAAACACCTTCGGACGTTGTTCATTAAACAAGGCGGTTTTTAGGCTTTAATTGCTCGGGCACATGAACAAGCTGAGGCAGCAAACAAAACACTGCACATTGATCGTGTTGGAGTTTGATACGGACGCAGCTTTGCACAGGAACTACAGAACCGGGAGCGTTAGCGACCGGCCATGAGTCTCGAAAAGCCTTCCTTTGAAGCCGGTCGCTACCCCGTCGTGTCGGGGTTCTGTACGGTATGAAGATTCTGCAGGTTAGTTCGGCCTCAAGTTTTGCCGGCGGCGAGCGCCATGTTGTCGATCTCATCAACGCGCTCGCTGCGCGTGGTCATGAGCTGTTCGCAGTTGTCCGTCCTAATTCACCACTCATACCTCAGCTGAATATTCCCGCTCAAAATATCCAAACGCTTCCGCTGCGAAATGCCTTTGATGCATATAGCGCGCTCTCATTAGCGCAGCTAGTTTCACGTCACAGAGTGAATGTTATTCACGCTCACATGGCCCGCGATTATTCATTGGCGGCTTATGCCGCGCGCCGAAACCGCAACAAGAAATTTGTGGTGACGCGGCATGTTCTCTTCCCCCTCAATCGTTTTCACAGGCGAACGCTCGCTCGTGCATCACGCGTCATCGCGGTATCAGAAGCCACCGCAAGACATCTCCAGGAACAGCGATTGGTAGCTCCAGAACGAATTGTCGTTATCAGAAATGGAATTGATTTAGAAAAGTTTCAGGCAATAGATAGCGCGTCTAATCGAATTACTAACCGTCGCAATCTGCGAGTTCCTGAAAACAGTCTGTTGGTGGGAAGTATTGGTGAGCTCCGTCAACTGAAGCGACACGATGACTTCATTCGCGCGGCTGCAATAGTCAGCCGCGAATTTCCGTCGGCGTACTTTGTTCTGGCCGGCGCAGAAACGTCTCCGGCTGGTGAAGAGAGCGAACGTCTGAAAAAGCTGGTTGACGAATTAGGACTATCGGAACGTTTTCGCTTTCTCGGTTGGCTGGACAATGCGCTTTCGTTACTTTCCGCGCTTGATGTTTTTGTTTCAGCGTCTCAGACAGAGTCGTTTGGCTTAGTGATTGCCGAGGCAATGGCAGCAGGCGCGGCAGTGGTTTCAACAACTACCGAAGGAGCAGTTGAACTTATTAAGGATGGCGAGACTGGCTTATTGGTTCCGGTGGGCTCTATAGATCAGATCGCCAGCGCGATTAGTTCATTACTCAGTGATGCAAACAAACGACAGCAATTCGCCCGTCAGGCACAACGAATCGCCGCTGAACAATTCAGTTTGAAGCGGATGGTTGATGAAGTCGAACGACTCTACGATGCGCTTTGATTAAGCTTGTCGATTTTCGCAGCGAGAATAAAGTCACTCTCCGTTAAGCCATCGATTTTGTGAGTCCAAATTCGAATCTCAGCATTGCCCCAACCAAAGCAGATGTCCGGATGATGTCCCTGTTGTTCGGCGAGATCTCCGACGCGGTTCACGAACTGCAGTGCTTCCCGAAAATCTTTGAAGCGATAGCTCTTCTGCAAATGATGTTGGTCAACTGCTGTCCAGCCCTCAAGCTGGGGTAACAAACGGCTAATCTCGTCTTGTTGAAGCGGCGGAACGCCACCGCGGCACGGCACACATTCTCGACTAGCAAGTCCACTCATGTTTACACGCTCCTCAACTTACGAAAGGGAAAGAGGGGAAAGAGGGGAAAGGGGGAAAGAGGGAAGGGGGCCGTCTTTCCCTTTTCCCCTCTTCGCCCTTTCCCCTCTTCGCCTTTTCCCCTCTTCCCCTTTTCACCTCTTCCCCTTTTCCCCTAACCCAGCGCTTTCTTCAGCACGGCAATTTGTCCGGCATGATAAAGGTCATGCTGGATTCCGCCATGCAAGGTTACGTACACACTCGAGAACTGAATTGACGGGTCGTTAATTATCGGCTCATCCAGGCGCTTCGGATCAACGCTAGCGATTGTTCGCAGCAACTCCTCGTGTGTCGCAACGAGTTGTTGCTTGGTTTTCTCCCAAGCCGCTTCGCTTATGTCGGATATTGCAACCCAATCCTCAGCGTCCGTCAATTGAGCTGGATCACCGTTCAGCCGTCGCAGACATGCATCCTCCCACGCTCTAATATGACTGACGAGTTCCCAGATCGAATGCGCTGATGGAATTGGCCGCGCGGCGGCTTGTGCCGCGGAGACTCCTTCGAGCAATGTCAAGACTGAAGGTCCATGCCATGCATTGCCGTCGAAGGCACGCCGAAATTGATCACAGATCCGCTCTATCTCTGTCATCGCTTATAAACTCCCTCGTTGAATGAAGTGGTCTATTATAGAGCTTGTACGACATGTACGTCTCAGCAGGTTCCATTGCTGACCGCTTGCGAAGTCCTCGCCTGAACAGATAGTCTTACGGCCAAGCCTTTACCAATCCAGCTAATCGCCCGCAAAGCAGGTCAAACTTGCTGTTCCGATTGCTTTGCTTTGGTCAGGAGGGTGTTGTGGCGATCATTCGTCCATTTAGCGCTCTGCGGCCGCCTCCAGCGCGAGCCAAAGACGTGTCGAGCGTGCCGTACGACGTCGTTAACACGGAAGAGGCGCGCGCCCTCGCCAGTGGCAATCCGCTTAGCTTTTTGCACGTCTCGCGTCCTGAAATCGATCTGCCCGATGGAACTGATGTTTATAGCGATCTTGTGTATCGAAAAGCTGTTGAAAATTTCAGACAACTAATCGAAAGCTGCCCGCTCGTACGAGAAGAAACCCCGAGCTTGTATCTCTATCGTCTGGTAATGGGTAATCACCAGCAGATTGGAGTCGTAGCATGTAGTTCCGTCGAGGACTATGACAGCGATGTGATTCGCAAACACGAGCGGACCAGACGTGATAAGGAAGACGACCGCACGCGGCACATCGTTATGCTGCGCGCGCAAACAGGCCCGGTATTTCTAACGTACCGCCGGCGTGCTCAAATCGACGATCTTGTTCGACATGAAGCAGCTAAACCTGCACTTTTTGATTTCGTCTCTCCGGATGGGGTCAAACACACCGTATGGCGAATTACAAACACTGAACCCTTCGTCAAAGAGTTTGCAGCCGTCCCGTTTTTCTATATCGCAGATGGCCATCATCGAGCGGCAAGCGCCAGCCGCGCACGTGCAGAATTAAAGGAGCAGAGTTTTGCTCACACAGGAAGCGAAAACTACAACTATTTCTTGACCGTTCTTTTTCCGGATTCACAAGTTCAGATACTCGCCTATAACCGAGTCGTTCGCGACCTTAATGGACTTTCGAAACAGGAATTCCTCAAAGAGCTCTCGCGGCAATTCGATGTGTCTGAGAATGCTAAGCCTGAACCAGCAACACACCGCCAATGGAGCATGTATCTCGATGGAGCCTGGTACGGATTAAAACTTCGCGCTGATGCCCCACGACCGCAAGGCACAGTGGCCTCCCTCGATGTGAGTGTACTGCAAGATCGAGTGCTGGATCAGATTCTCGGCATCAAGGACGTGAGAACAGATAAACGCATCGACTTTGTTGGAGGACTGAGAGGCATCAAAGAGTTGGAACGACTTGTAAACAAAGGCAAGGCGGCGGTTGCATTCTCTTTATACCCGACGACAGTAGAACAGCTGTTGTCAGTTTCGGATGTGGGCGAGATCATGCCACCAAAATCAACCTGGTTCGAGCCCAAACTTCGAGATGGATTGCTGATTCATGAAATCTAACTGTGAGATCTGAAATTGCGCTTTGCGCTTTGTGCTTGGCAGTGTTCTAGTACAAACCACAAAGAACAAAGCACCAGGGACTCGCTACCTTCTGCGTCTGAGAAAAGGCACCTACGATGCGCATTCTAATCGCCGACAAGTTTGAACAATCCGGGCGCGATGGCCTTAAGGAACTCGGCTGTGAAGTGTCGTACCAACCGGATGTCAAAGACGAAAGCCTGGTTGCCGCAATCCGTGATCAAGCGCCTGATGTGCTCGTCGTGCGTGGAACCAAAGTGACGCAACCGATGCTGGATGCTGGGCCAATCAAACTGGTGGTCCGCGCCGGCGCCGGATACAACACTATCGATGTTGCGGCCGCATCCAAGCGCGGCATCTATGTTTCTAACTGTCCCGGCAAAAATGGAATTGCCGTTGCGGAATTGGCATTCGCGCTAATTCTCGCGCTTGATCGACGAATCGCAGACAACGTGGTAACGCTGCGACAAGGACAATGGAATAAGAAAGAGTTTGCCAAAGCGCGCGGTTTGTTTGGCCGTACGTTAGGACTCATCGGCGTAGGTCAAATTGGTCAGGAAATGATTCCCCGCGCTCGCGCATTCGGAATGCCGGTGGTCGCGTGGAGTCGCAGCCTAACCGAAGATCGCGCTGCATCTCTCGGTGTCGAATACAAACCGACGCCGATCGACGTCGCGCGTTCGGCGGACATCGTAAGCATTCATCTCGCGCTTAAACCGGAAACGCGCGGACTCATCGATGCCAAGTTCTTCAATGCAATGCGCGAGGGCAGCTATTTCATAAACACGGCCAGAGGCGATGTTGTCGATCAGCAGGCATTGGTTGACGCAATGAAGTCTCGCGCTATTCGCGCTGGTCTAGATGTGTTTGCTGTTGAGCCAACAACGGGAACTGGTGAGTTTCAGGATCCGATTGTGAAAGAGCCGAACCTGTATGGCACTCATCATATCGGCGCTTCAACTGATCAAGCGCAGGAAGCAATTGCAGCAGAGACAGTTCGCATCGTTCGCGAATTTAAAGAAACAGGCAAAGTGCCGAACGTTGTTAATCTCGCCAGACAAACTCCGGCGACTTATCGCTTGGTCGTCCGTCACCTGGATCGACCTGGCGTTTTGGCGGGAGTACTCGATGCGATCAAGGCCGAACAAATAAATGTTCAGGAGATGGAGAACGTTGTCTTTGAAGGAGCCGCCGCCGCAGTCGCCCGCATCAACCTCGACAATGCCCCCTCATCGGGAATGCTGAATCAGTTGCGCGCCGAAAGCTCGGACATACTCGAGTTGAACCTCATTCAACTACGGTAGGCAATGAACGCAACTCTTATTACAGGTGGGTCGAGCGGAATTGGCGCGGCGTTCGCCCGCAAGCTGGCGACTCGCGGACGAAATGTGCTGCTGGTCGCACGCTCTGAAGACAAATTAATAACGCTTTGCAACGAACTCGGTCGGATCAGTGGTGTTCGTGCTCAGTACATCGTTTTGGATCTCAGAGAAGCCGATGCAGCTCATCGGCTATTCGAAGAGACGCAGAAGCGCGAGCTTGAAATCGATATGCTTATCAACAACGCGGGCTTCGGAGCGATGGCCGATTTTGCCAGGTTGGATTTAGAAAATCAGTTGAAGATGGTGGATGTGAATGTTCGAAGCGTGGTTGAGCTGACCCACCTTTTTTTGGTGCCAATGCGCGAACGCAAGCAAGGCACGATCATAAACGTGGCGTCTACCGCCGGCTTTCAGTCAGTGCCATTCATGGCAACTTATGCAGCAACCAAGGCTTTTGTCTTGTCGTTCTCTGAAGCGCTCTGGGAAGAGAATCGACCTCACGGAATTCATGTGATGGCGCTGTGTCCCGGAGTTACCGAAACGAATTTCTTTGAAGCATCAAACATGGATCGCCCGCCGATGCGCACAATTCATTCTCCCGAAGAGGTAGTTGAAACAGCGCTGCGCGGACTTGCTCGGCGCAAGAGCACCGTAATTTCAGGTTGGACCAACCTCATGATGGTTGAGCTTGAACGAGTGCTCCCGCGGTCGATGGTTATTAAGCTAACTGGGAAGGCGCTTCGTTCACGGCTTGAGGAATGAAGGTTCGGCAAGTGTGAAAGAGCGAATCATTTGTCATATATCATTGGACATTTTTCATTTGTCATTTAGATGAGATGAGCCGCAGATGAACGCAGATAAACACAGATCAGAACATTTCAAAAGAAAGGCAACACCCATTTTTCTTTTTTTGGTCTGCGTTCATCTGTGCAAATCTGTGGCCCCATAAATGACAAATGAGAAGTGTCCGATGATAAATGACAAATGATTTTTATTTTTTGGAGGATCTATGACAGAACGCATTTTTAATTTCAGCGCCGGCCCCGCAGTTCTACCTGTTCCTGTGCTGGAGGAAGCACAGCGCGATTTACTTAGCTTGCCAGGTGTCGGAATGTCAGTGATGGAAATTAGTCACCGGTCCAAAACTTTCGACGAAATCATCGGCAACGCTGAAGCAGGATTGCGCGAATTGCTTGGAATTCCCGCGAATTACCACGTGCTGTTTCTCCAGGGAGGCGCAAGCCTGCAGTTCTCTATGGTTCCGATGAATCTCTTGCCGCCTGACGGCAGCGCCGACTACATACTTACGGGCAGTTGGGGAAAGAAAGCGCTGAAAGAAGCGAAGCGTGTTGGAGCAGCAAATATTGCTGCCACCATGGCCGATGGCGGCTTTACGCGCATTCCCGGCCAGGATGAGTTGCAGCTAAACCCTAAAGCCGCGTATGTCCATATCACTTCAAACGAAACAATCGAAGGAGTTGAATGGAAGACGGAGCCGGGGGTTGGCGATGTGCCTCTCATCAACGACGCATCGTCAGACATTCTTTCGCATAAGATACCGGTGGAAAAGTATGGGCTGATCTATGCCGGCGCGCAGAAGAACATGGGACCGAGCGGGGTCACTGTTGTCATCATCAGAGACGACCTATTGCAGCGTATTCCGGATGGCCTTCACACCATGCTGGATTATCGAACGCACACGGAAAACAAGTCACTCTATAACACGCCAAATACGTGGGGTATCTACATCCTTGCGTTGGTCTGCAAGTGGCTCAAGGAAAAAGGCGGCCTAGAGGCAATGGAGAGAGAGAACATCGAAAAGGCTAATCTCATCTATGACGCAATCGACGCTACGTCGTTCTATCGTGGCCATGCAGATCCGGATTGTCGTTCGATAATGAACGTCACCTTCCGCTTGCCGTCAGAAGAGCTTGAGAAGAGGTTTGCAACCGAAGCAACAGCGCAAGGTCTTGACGGTCTCAAGGGTCATCGATCTGTAGGTGGTATTCGCGCCTCGATCTACAACGCGTTCCCGCGAGAGGGATGCCAAGCTCTTGTTTCATTCATGCGCGACTTTGAGCGAAAGAATGGCTGATTGTTCGCGCTTGGCCGTATGACTCAACAATCAGAAAGCCTGACGCAATCTCCCGAGATCCTCACATTCAAAGTAGATTCCGAAAGCGCCGGAATTAGACTCGATTCATATCTTGCTTCCAGGATTCAAGACTGGAGTCGGGCCCGCCTGCAGCGGCTTATTGAAAACGAGGATGTACTGGTTAACTCAAAGCCCGCGAAACCGTCTTATAAGCTGCGCGTCGATGACGAAGTCGAACTAGAACTTACTACCCCTCCGTCGACCAGCTTTGCTCCTGAAAACATCCCGCTTGACATCGTTTATGAAGATGCCACAGTCGCGATAGTTAACAAACCTGCAGGTCTCGTGGTTCATCCTGCCGCCGGAGTTCACTCAGGCACACTCGCGAACGCGCTCGCTTTCCACTTCCAACATTTGCCTGAGAGTGGCGGCATAGCGCGACCGGGAATTGTTCACCGCTTGGATCGCGACACATCCGGGCTGTTAGTGGTCGCAAAAACGGACCCGGCACTGGAGAACCTTGCAGATCAATTCCGCGACCGTTCAGTCTACAAGTCGTATGTTGCACTGGTTCACGGCCGCGTTGAAGGCGACACAGGAAAGATCGAACAACCGCTTGCGCGTGACCCGACGAACCGCACCAGAATGGCGGTCGTCCGCGGTGGTCGCAGCGCCCTGACACTATTTCGTGTGCGGCGGCGGTACGAACGATTCACTCTTCTGGATGTCGAGTTAAAAACAGGACGAACACATCAGATTCGCGTGCATCTGGCTTCGATCAAACATCCTGTCGTAGGTGATGAAACGTACGGGGGCGGACGAGATAATTCAATCCAGGATACGAACCTGCGTGCTCGCATTCGCAAGCTTGGTCGCCAGTTTCTTCACGCGGAGAAGCTCGCTTTCTTGCATCCGGTGACGCAAACACGAATTGAGTTCACGGCACCGTTGCCAGCTGAATTGAACGATGTACTCGACGAACTAGACGCGCACCATCGGTAAAGACACCACTGGCTTTAGCCACGTGGTCCTTCAACTTCAACCTACACAAACACTCCTTGAGTTCTCCCCAAGCTTTAGCTTGGGGTTCAAGCGACAAGTTTCAGTTCCTGGAACCGTTTCAACGGTTTCTCAAATTGGCCCAGAACCACAGAGTTTTGCGCCCAGATGTAAACCGTTAAAACGGTTCTAGGTTTTGTAAGATCGCTGCTAACCCCAAGCTGAAGCTTGGGGAGAATGAGAAGTTGAGTTGTAAGCTCGTCAGCCTCGTGGATCACGTGGCTAAAGCTAGTGGTGACTTTGCGGCTTATTACGGTATGGGTTCGAACCGCTTGATCAGTTGTTTGAATCGATCGTCGGAGCGTAGCGAGTCGAATATCGGTTCAATTCGGATCAGCACCAGGCCCGGGTGGCGAGCGTCGAAAGCTTTGTTTAGATATTCAACCGCATGATCGTTATCTCTTAGGCCCGCGTAAACAATCGCGAAGTATAAAGGCGACACATATCGGTGTGATTGCAGCCGCTGCAACTGATTGATAATTGCCGACGCTTCAGCTCGCTTGCCAGCCATTGCATACGAAAAGCCCAGCGAGGCTGTTGCTTCAGTCTCAGA
>DATBSH010000289.1:0-5410 GCA_036559885.1 Pyrinomonadaceae bacterium | reverse complement strand
ACTAACGAACGTCTGCCCTTAGCATCAACATCCACCCGCGTTGTCCCGTAGCGATTCCATTGCGCTGATGCATTGTCATCGACTCGCTTGCGGGTTCTGTTCTGAGCTACTGTCTCCGTCTCCGAATTACTCTCGTCCGCGAATGGAGTTGTTATCGGCGGCGAAGTTCCGTGAAGATAACATTCAAGGTTTGGACCGTTATGTTCGGTCACCGCAATCAATTCTCGCAATGGACAATTGACGGTCGACAGTAATCCGGACGTGGAGTCGATCTCGACAAACTTGATGCCTTCAGGACATTCAAAGTTTTCGCCACCTAGTTCGGGTCGCATGGCCAGCGCTGCGTTCACAAAGTCAACCCATGCGGGCAATGCTGCTTCGGCACCCGTTAATCCGAGCTGCTGGTTATCATCAAAA
The DNA here is from genome assembly GCA_036559885.1 of Pyrinomonadaceae bacterium. Lineage (GTDB taxonomy): Bacteria > Acidobacteriota > Blastocatellia > Pyrinomonadales > Pyrinomonadaceae > PSRF01. The sequence continues at coordinate 4,993 of DATBSH010000289.1, read as the reverse complement.
CCAATCCACACAGCGCAGACGAGATTCGGCGTGTAACCGACAAACCAACCGTCACGTGAAGTACCAGTCTTGCCAGCGATCGCCGTCCCTTTTACTGCTCCACGCGCCCTCTTCGCCGTCCCTCGATCGATCACAGCACTCAACATATTCGTAATCATGTAAGCCGTCGTTGGTTTGACGACTTGCTTAGTCTCCGCAGCTTCGTTGTGAGATCCAGGAGGTTCACCGACACTGGTGATAACGCGCGGCTCCAATTTTCGTCCGCCATTTACAAACGCAGCGTATGCGGAAGCGAGTTGCAATGGCGTCACCTCTTCGGTGCCTAAAGCGAGCGCCGGGTATCGTTCCGGCTTCGGCAAACCAAATTGCTGCGCCAGGTTTGCGATACGTGCTAAACCCGTCTGCAGCGCTACATCAACGGTTACAACATTCAGGGATTTCACCAATCCCGTGCGCATCGGCACTTCGTGCATCGAATAACCGCCGCCATAGTTCGCCGGGCGATAAATCTTGTTGCGGTCATAGACAAATTCGCGCGGTGCATCCATGAAGGGCTGAACCGGCGAAATTCCATCCTCCAAAGCGGCTGCATAGACAAATGGCTTGAAGGTTGATCCCGGTTGCCGTCGCGCATCGGTCGCGCGATTCAACTGCGACTCAGCGTAGTCTCGACCACCAACCATTGCTAAGACGTCTCCGCTTCTTGGATCCAGCGCGACGAGTGCAGCTTGCGGCTTGAGGTTGCGCTTTGAGTGAGTTGTATCGAGCAGATCGAGCTGATGTTTTATCGACTCTTCAGCCAGCTGTTGTAATTCGAGGTCGATCGTGGTGTAGATCCTTTGCGTCACACCTGATACATCGGATGCTTTTGCCCTTCGTGTTACAAAGTCGACGAAGTAAGGCGCAAGCGAATTGCCTTCGCGGGTTGCTGTTGTAACGATAAGTTGTTCAGCTGATGCGTTCGCGGCCTCCGTCGGGGAGATAAAGCCCGCGCGTTGCATCGCATCCAGCACAACGTTCCGACGAGCTTTTGCGGCGCCAGGAGAATCAACAGGCGAATAACGTCCAGGGCCCTGGATCATCCCGGCAATAGTTGCCGCTTCCGGCAACGTGAGATCGTTCAACTCTTTTCCAAAATAGGTTGCGGCGGCTTCCTTCACACCACGTGCAGATGCAGCGCCTCTTTGGCCCAGATAGATCTCGTTGCAGTACAAGGCAAAGATGTCTTCTTTTGAAAGCCGCCGTTCAAGTGCGAGTGCCAGCATTGCTTCAGCGTACTTCCGGCTCAACGTTTTTTCAGAAGATAGGTATGTGTTCTTGACTAACTGCTGTGTGATGGTCGAGCCACCCTGCGCCAGGCGGTCGTCTGCTGCGTTTCTAAGAACGGCACGTGTAAGGCCTGAAACATCGACTCCAGAGTGATCGAAGAAACGGCGGTCTTCGATCGCGAGAATGGCGTTTACCAAAACTGGCGGGATTTCTTTGAAAGTGAGAACCTCACGCTTGCCGGCCTTTGCCGAAAGATCGTTTGATAGAGCTTCAGGTTTTAGCGCAAACGAGTTTAGCGACACTCCGTCGTTGAAGATTTCCGAAATCTGCTCTCCGTTAAATCTCACGATAACGGAACCAGGTGGTTTTCCGGTTAATCCAACGAGACGAATTTCGACTGAATCTGAATTTCGAATGAAACCTCCGCTCCAAACTTCGCTTGGTCCAGACTCGACATAACCTGCCCGACGCAAAGCGTGCACAAGTTTTTCAATCGAGAATCTTTGACCAGGATGCAGCACGCGCGGCGCCGCATATAAACCCGGCCGACTGGTCAGGTAGCCGCTTGCCAATCGAGCATCAATAATCTGTGAGTAGTATTTGTACGAACGAATGAATGCGTCACTCGCGAGAACGGCCATAATGGCGAGAAGGCTTAGCAAGGACCGGAAGAGCAGACGCTTAGGTGTTTGGCGCGGAATGATTGAGTGACCGAATTGCCGAACTCGCATCGGCGAGAAAAATCGGTTGGTATCGGGTATTGATGTGACCTCGATAGACATACACAGACAAATGGCGATGCTCGGTAACGAACAGAGATCTCCGCGTACCGGCTCCTCCAGTGCTTCCAATATCCGAATGTCTTTTATATATGGCTAATGAGGCGAGAACTTCAAGAATTGAGAAGCGGACCGACTAACAACTTAATTTAGATGCACTCCGTTCTTGGTCTATTTGTTTCTAGGTGGGTAAGCTAACTGGATCTTTTGCGGAAACTTTCTTGCGGCGTCTTAATTGGTACCACTTGCGCTGGGCCCTAATTGCCGCTTCAAGAACTTCACGTATCACTGGAATACTCTCTAAGCCTGCTTCGTATCCCGCCGCTATCAATTCCTTTGCCCGTCCCATCTCGTCCCAGCGAATATGGCCCACATGCGGCGCAATTACGACATCGGATGCGCTTCTTTGAGAACGAGAGGCCGTTCGCTGTACCACGAGCATTGACTGCAACACTACGCCGATGACGGACTGCGGCGGGCCAAAAAACGTCGCGCCTTCTGCATTAACATCGACCGCGAGAACTACCTCGGCGCCAAGTGATCGGCAAGCGGCCGAGGGAATGATTGCAACAAGTCCGCCGTCGACCAGTTGTCGACCATCCTGGTCTGTCACTGGGACATACCAACCAGGGATCGCACAGCTGGCACGAATGGCAAAAGGCACGTCGCCGTGATCTCGCATAATCACAGGTTCACCGGAATGGAGTTCGGTAGCAACAACTGCAAGCGGAATTCTTAGATCCTCAAAGCGTGTAACCGGAAGATGCGAACGCAAGTAATCTTCGAGACGATCGTTGCTTTGCACTCCTAACCGAGACATCGTCATTCGTCCGATGTCACGCCAGCGCAAGCTCAATCCGATCTTCTCGATTTCGTCCACCGACATCCCGGACGCCCACGCACCCCCGACGAGTGACCCGGCGGATGTACCGGCTACATAGTCGATCGGAATGTTGTTTTCGAGCAGTGCCCGGAGCACGCCAACGTGCGCGAGGCCACGAGCAGCGCCACCGGAGAGGGCGAGGCCAATGGATGGAAGGTGTTTCATGTCGAGAAAACGGGCTTGTACCTTGCGTTTTGTGCTTTGTCGATAGACTTCACCGCCGTCTCAAAGAACGAGGTACAAAGCTCTACACTTAAAGTCTCATACAGGATTCAGAATAATAATCTCTGCTCGCTCTCGCGCGGTGTCAAGAAACGCATCCGTGTCAGACTCGATCTTTGCTTGGGTCAAAGAAGTTTCTATCTCGGCTCGAGCCTGTTCCAACGAGGGCACGATGCGACCAGGGAAACGCGCTCGCAACCGGGGCACGTAGACATTCTTGTAATAGTCAGCAATTTCATCCTGGGTTACAACGACAAAGTTCTGAAACCGAAAACTTAGATACTTCTCCATCTTCAGACGCTGCTCCAGAATCTCATCGAGCTTTTCACTTGTAAGACCAACCTTCTGCAAACGCTTCTGAAACTCCGCCGGTGAAGAGAAATAACGAGCTAACTCGTCTCGCGCATCACTTACCTCTTTGGCAGTCGGTGCGATGGTCGGCAGCTTCTCCGCTTCCTGCAAAATCAACCGCTGGTCGATCATAATTTTTAAAGCATTGTTGAGATCCTCAGATCGCGGAGAATCAATCGGTGTATCCGGCTGTAGAGCCAGCTGCCAAAGTAAATCAGAATATGTAATTAGATCCGTCCTAACGCCCGCGTTAACTGTCGCCACCATTTTGTCGACGACCTTCTGGGCTGAAACTGAAGAATATCCGCAGATTACACAGATTACGCAGATTATGACCTTTAAGGCAGTGGGCTTGAGTCTTAAAGTAACCATCAGGGGGGTAAAGGCACTTGTCTTAGATCTTAACGTAACCATCAATTCAACCTCCCTCCCTAAATCCCTAATCTGTGTAATCTGCGTAATCTGTGGATACTCTTCCGCTCGTTAGAAAGTCTGGCTGATACGGAAGTGCAAACGCCCGCGGTTCAGCCGGAAAATTGCCGGTATACCATCGAAATTACCTGTTGGGCCACGCTGCGGAATCAGAAACTCCGGCGGATTCAACAGAAAACCATAATCGATCGCCAATGCACCGCCCAGCGGCGTCTGCACTCGAAATCCTAAACCGATTGTGTGCGTCCAGTGGGCTCGCAAGTTCGCCGCGTTTATCGCCGCGAGAAGATTGCCGGGCGGTGTTGATGTCGAGTCACTCGTGCCAAATAAGTCGCCGATCCGCCTGAACACGTTGCCGCCATCGTAAAATGGAACTGCCTGGAACGAACGAGTGAGCGGAACGCGTGCTTCAAGATTGACGACTGCCAGTGCGTTCCCTCCAACCGGGACCGTAAATGGATTTAAAAAAACCACTTTATTGTTTTGGTCACGAAATTCACCTTCCGGAATAACGACTTGCTGGGGACCAGCTTCTTCAAAGTTAAAACCGCGTAGTGTAGTTGAGCCCCCGGAAAAGAACCTTTCGCTGATCGGCAGGGTCAGGTCGATTTCATCAATGACCCCATTCCCATCGCGGTCGCGCGGATTAAAGAGATTTGCCAAACCAAGCGAGAAGTTTCCGGCGAACACAGTGCGACGCAGGCTATTAACTTTGTAGTAGCGCCGATAATTGAATTCGAAACGATTGTAGGAAATATTGCCGCCGAGTTGGCGCAAAGCAAGAGAGTAGTCGGCGCTCAGGTAGTCGCCCCGAGTCGCGTCTACCTGATTGTAACGGCAGACCTCGCCGGGAGCTCCTATCGTCTCTTCTTCTGAGAGACGTCGCGTGGTTAGCAAACTACGTTCGCACCGTTCGCGCGTGTCCCTAACGAGAGTCCCGGCAATTCGTGAGAGACGGATCGCCTTGTCCGGTTGCAATATCGGTTGCACAACCAGACTCTCAAGATTGTAAAGTCGTACGTCCTCGTAGCTATAACGGGCGAAGACGATCGTTCGC
>DATBSH010000288.1:0-6100 GCA_036559885.1 Pyrinomonadaceae bacterium | reverse complement strand
ACCGAGAATCTGCTCATTACCAGTCTCAACCGTGAGACTCCACGCGGCAAGCACGTGGCATCTCAAAAATCGGTTCACGGCTCTTTCTAGTTGCAAACGTGAAACACCACGCCGCAAGGGCGTGGCATTGTCTCGATTTTTTGCAAGAGCCTCTTTAGCTTGTCGTGACGTGCGCTTCACTCAACTCAGTGGCAGAGGCAAGACCATCCACAGATTACGCAGATTACACAGATTCATAACTGACACAGCCAAGTTGAGTCTGATGTCCCCATTTAGGGCAGCTAATGATTCAAGTCAACTGCTTAGCTCTGAGTCTGTGTAATCTGCGTAATCTGTGGATGGTCTTGCCTCTGCCACTGAGTTGAGTGGAGCCGCATGTCACGACAAGCTGAAGCATGTCGGACATTACGGTACGATCCGCCAGTTGTTGGTGGGTTCGGTCAGAATGTTTTTATGTTTTTCCACCCAATCAATAATCAACTCTCGTATCTCTTCGCTTGAGCGATATACAACCGGAGCATTTTTGTACATCGTGTAACCCCCACCGCCGTTGACGCGATAGTTATTCGTTGCCAGCCGAAACTTCTGGTCGGGTCTCACCGGCTGCCCACGAAATCGAAGGTTCTGAATCCGTTGTCCAACCGGTTTTGAAATATCCAGTTCATAGGTCACGCCTTCCGCTATGTCAAAGTTGTAGGCGGGGATCTTTTCGTCAACCAAATCGGACGCAGCTTTGCCCGGCTCATACGCGCGGAAATATTTCGCTGAGTGCTCAAGCGCCTCTTTCAGTTGTCGTCCTGTTACCTTGAGCACCGCTAAGGTATTTTCATAAACATACAAACCCGCGATGTCCCGCACGGTTACAGGACCTTTGGCAATTCGCGCGTCGGGATTAAAGCTCGCGACCATTGATACGTCGGCGTTGCCGGCTTCCAATTGCACCTTTTGAATCAAATCAAGAATCGCTGTATCTCGGAATCGTGCTTGTTTCGCTGTCAGTTCTTCTTTCGACTCGCCGATAACACGTGCCAGCCACTCTTGCGTTTCGTGATCATAGGGTTCCGCTAACTTCGTGATTTCTGCATCAGCCTCTACGCGGTCATCCACCGCGATAGTACGCGCCGACTTCGCATACACGTGCCAACCTGCTGTCGACTTCTGCAGATAGACGTCTGCACGCGCCAGATGACGACCCCAATAATTTGCCTGAGTGAGCAGAACGCCGTTGATGTAAAGCGACGGAACCTCTCGGTGCGTGTGTCCCATGAAGATGACATCAATACCGGGAACAGTCTTCGCGATGGTGACGGCCTCGTTCTCGTGTGGAACCTGACCGGGGTTCGTTTCACCTGTGCGAAGGTCTTCACCAAGTCCCATGTGCATGGTCACAATCACAACATCAGCGCGCTCTTTCGTCCGCAAGATTGGCACCCACTTTTGTGCCTCCGCGGTAGGATCATGAAACGTTAAGCCGGCGTAATTTGGAGGATTGTCCCAGTTCGGAATTCCAGGTGTGGTCAAGCCAAGGATTCCGATTCTAACGCCCGCAATCTCTTTAATGATGTACGGTTGATAGTGAGTTTTGTCAGTTGTTGTCTCGTACGTGTTAGCTGAAAGCCAGGGAAACTGCGCCTCGCTCCGCGCTTTCTCGAGCACTTTCAAACCGAAATTGTATTCGTGATTGCCCACGGCCATCGCATCGAACTTAAGTGCATTCATCGCCAGCATCATCGGATCGGGTGGCTGATTGTTCTTTCGATTGTGATACGACTCGAGCGGAGTTCCTTGAATCGTATCTCCCGAGTCAATGAGCACGACGTTGGGCTGTTCGCGACGAACGCGTTTAATTAACGTTGCGATTTTTGCGAGCCCGCGATTGTCAGGGTTATTAGTGTAGTAATCGATCGGATTGATATTGCCGTGAAGATCAGTAGTTCCGAGAATCGTTATCTGAACTCGTTCAGGCGCAACGCTGCCGGTGCGTGCGATGGCGAGCAGGAGGAGAATAAGCGTGCAGTTAACTGCGCTCACCTTTTTGTAAGTCATTGGCTTCATGAGAAGTGTACTTAGAACTGAGCAACCGTGCTGCTTGCAGGCTCACCTCAATTTGACAGCTAACAGTCACGATACACTCAATGCAGCGGCAAACAGTCAGTACCGTAACGCGGTAGCGTCGGGTTCACTCACACCTAAAATCGGCCGACGATTAACGTTGACCCGACGCTACCGCGTTACGGTACTGACTATTTCGCCACTGCATTGAGTGTATAGCCTATTCCTTGACGAAAACCTCTACCGCTGTTTGCCCCTCAATAGTTACTTCGTGGACCTTCTTGAACGTTGAGCGGACCGAGTTGAGCTCATCGCTATTTTCGAAATATGTCCGGCCGCGTTGCGCGATCACATAAACGACCCCTGACCACTTAGTCGGATCAAAATCGCTGGCTGAGATCGCTCGTGAGTTCAAATCAGCACGGCCAAACTTCGCGAGATAGTGTCTGGCGACCGCCGGTGTTTCATGTGCAATCATTGCTCCTTGCGGCGCCACATCGCAAACAAATCGAATGCCCTCTCGCAATCCGTCGTCATAAAACTCGTCATGCGGAAAAAAGTAGCCACTCTTGTCTGCTGCAAGAGCATTTGTATAAAGCGCGTAGTGTGGGCCACTGGATGCCGCAATGAGCGCTGGAACTCCGATGAACAACGAAACGACCACCACTGTTAGAACCATCGACGCATGTTTCCATCTCGGTAACCAGGCTGTGACGGCGCGCAACAAAGCAATTACTCCTACGGCTGCCAGCATGTACACGAAAGGCATCAACGAAAGTGTGTACCTCAACCACTTACCGCCAATCAGTGAGTATGGAACAATCCAGAAGAGGAACATGAAGATCAGAAATGCAGAACCAGGGTGTCGCCAGCGAAACACTGTTACGACGAGACCAATGAGGAACGCCACAACTATCAACAGCGGCACTTTGATGGCAAGAAACAACAGGTAGAAGTACACCGGCGTACCCCAGAACGGAGAACTTGACATGTTGTTTTTGTAGAGATGATTACCAAACAAGTAGCCCGAATGCGTCAACAGATGTTCGCTCATGTAGGCATTCAGATACTGCCAAACTTGCGGCAAGAGCACAGTGGGACTGGCAACCAGAAACACACCAATGATCAAAAGAAAGAACCAGCCCGGTGTTTTGCCACTTGGCTCGCCAGGGTCTGCTTTGCGAACACGGAAGTTGTGATGGAAAAGCATATTCAGACCAAGGTAATGCGGGAAGTATTTCGACGCGATCATCAGTCCGAATGCGACTGCACTCGCTGCATAGTTTCGCCCCCTGCGGGATGTATTAACTGGCGAGGTTTGCTTGGCTCGCAAAAAGAAGTAGAAAGCAAACAGCATGAAGAACACGAGCAGCGTATCTTCTTTGCCTATTCGATTATGGGTGATTGCGTTGATTCCAAAGGCCCAGAAAGCGGCGGCAAGCAAGCCCGTCCAGCGATCGAAAAAAGCCGCCGTGAGAAGGAATAGTGGGATGACGGTAAGCGAGCCGAACAACACGTTGGGCAAACGGAGTGCGACTTCTTCACTGCTGGTTGGCGCAATATACGACGATACGAACATCAGACTCTTCATCACCATTGGGTGTTCTGCGTTAGCAGAGAAGTCTCCCGACTCGTATGCGCGAATGGCGTCGAGCTTATTCATCTCGTCTTCCGCAAAACCGATTGCATCGAGCTGGTTCAAGCGCAAAGCGAACCCGAATACGACTAACAGCGCGAGGGTGCCGACGACGGTCCATTCGAGACTTGCTAGTAAGCCCAGTCGATCTTTGCGCAGAGTCGTCCATAAACCAGCTCGTGGCTCGATGTCGACTACTGATGAACTGAATTTTAGATTACCTGCCAATCCCTGTGGCTCCCCCTTCCCCAAAACTGCCATGTGCGTATCGGCAAAAGGTACTGACGCACGCAATGCTAGTCAATCGGTGTACCCTTCGGTTGGTAGCTTAGACGAAAATCGTTGAGAGTATCCACAGATTACAAAGACAGGGGCAGAAGCAGCAGGCAGGAGCAGGATGATGTTCGTGCCCCTGCTTCCTGCTCCTGCCCCTGTCTGTTAATCTGTGTAATCTGTGTAATCTGCGGATAGTGATTAGTGTCGGAAGTTGATTGCAGATGGACAATCTCGTTACTTCAAATATCAAGCAGCGGCCGATTCGTACGCTGGTTAGCGTAGCTGGCATTGCTCTTGGCGTCAGTCTCGTGATGCTGTTCACCGGACTCGCTCGCGGCATGTCTAATGATCTTCAGCGGCGTGCTTCCAACGTTCGCGCGGAGTTGATCTTTATGCGGCCGGGCGCAATTCAGATTACGTCGTCGACGGCCAATCTCAGCACTCAATATGCCGACCGATTGAAGGCCATCGATGGAGTTGAAGATGCCCTTCCCATCATTCGTTACTTCTTCCAGGGCAGCAAAGGTTTCGGCTTTGAGCAGACCGATGGCGTTGACTGGGACGCTTACGCGCGCATGAATGGCATTAGCATGGTGAACGGTCGCGGCCCGCAAGGAATGAATGAGGTCGTCATCGATGAGACAAAAGCACGGCAGAACAATCTGAAAATCGGCGACATGCTCAAATCGTTAGGTGATAAGGAGTACCGCATCGTTGGTATTTATTCACCCGAGTCAGGTGCACGTGTGAAGATGCAACTCGCTGCCATGCAGGAAGCACTTGAAGCGAAAGGTAAGTGCACATTCATATTTGTGAAGCTGCGTGATCACGACCAACTCGTAGCCATGGCGAAGCGCATCGATCAGGAATTGCCTGGTAACAGCATCCAGCCGACGCGCGATGTTTTCACAAGCTTCGAAAACAGTATTCCGTATCTGGGCGTATTCCTGCGTGTGCTGGTTGGCCTGGCCTCCGTTGTGAGTGCCCTGGTGGTAATGCTGGCGATGTATACAACGATCACGGAACGAACTCGGGAGATAGGAATTCTGAAAGCGCTCGGTGCGTCTCGTGGTTACATCGTTGGGATTATTGAGAAAGAGGCTATTCTCATCAGCCTCATCGGACTAGTCGCAGGATTCGTGGTCTCTTTGATTGCCGGTTACCTCATCTCAAAGTTCTACGGCTTGCTGTTCGAATACAGTTTAGCTTGGACGCTGACAGCCGCCGCGATTGGAATCATCGGCGGTGTACTTGGTGCGTTGTATCCCGCTCTGCGCGCTTCAAGTCTCGATCCAGTTAATGCGCTGGCCTATGAATGACGACGTCCGAAGAGCCTCTTGCAAAACTCAGATCTCAGTGGAATGCGGTCAGTACCACCTCGCGGTAGCGTGTGGGTGAAAGGCCTATTCAGTACCGTTTGCGGTAGCGAATGGCCAAGGCTCAAGTAGAGGTTATCCGCAGACGTGGATTGCAACGAAACGAGCCGACAGTACCGCTCTTGAGTGTTGGCCATTCGCTACCGCGAACGGTACTGAATAAGGCTTCGTACCCACCCGCTACCGCGAGGTGGTACTGACCGCATTCCACTGAGATCTGAATTTCGCAAGCGCCTCTAAAGCGTATCGGACATTTGCGGCTCGCCCACACTCTCTTCCTGAACGCCGCGCAATGAAAAGCCTCTCCTAAGAATCAGAATTATTCCGACGCTACTCCAAAACAGATCCCGACCCTTTCGGACGATTGCTAAAGTTACCCCGATCGCAGTAGTCAGTCCGAGTACTTTTGAAAGCATTCCCGTCCCAGCTTCGTCCACCCCTGTCCGCAACGGTACAAATTTGAATGCCACATTGATGATTCGGTTCACCGACTCGAGAATAAATGCGGTTAGCAGTGTCGGCTTAATCGGACTGATGAAGTAGAGACTCGTGTAAATCTCCAACACACCCGCCAAGTGAAAAGTAATTTCCAGGGAGAAGATTGACAGGAAGCTGTGGCTGTTTCGTTCGTAAAAACCGTAAACGCGCTCTTCGAAACTTTGCGCTCGCGGCGTCATTCTGTTCATCCAGTTCGAGGCGATGCCGCGACTTGCCAGTAATCCGAGGGCACCGCTGAAGAATTTCCACTGTCGTCGTACGA
>DATBSH010000287.1:0-20045 GCA_036559885.1 Pyrinomonadaceae bacterium | reverse complement strand
GGAGTTCCTTCAGGGTCGATCCCATTTATCATCGGTGTACTCGTAACGATTGGAGTCAACCCAGCTTTGATCGCGATCATTCTTGGTGTTGATCGCATTCTCGACATGTGTCGTACTACCTTAAACGTTGCAGGAGACATTACTGCCGCGACTTACGTAGCTCGGTCGGAAGGTTACGAACTTCTCCGGCGACACGAACCGGCGATTGCGCACGCCGGCGTCGTAATGCCGGAGCGCGTAACGGAATAATTAACAGGCCCGCGACATTCTGCACATACCGCTAAGTTAGATCGGCCGTAACGTTTGATGGATTTGGACCATGGTACTCCCGTTATATGACGACAACTCTGATCGAACGATTACTCCAGTAGTTAACTATGCAATTATCGCGGTTAACATCCTTGTATTTGTTTTGCTGCAGCAGCTGGGCACGAACGATCGGTTCACGTATTCGTTTTCAACTGTTCCGCTAGAGATCATCACTGGTCGTGACATCGTCACGCCGTCACGCGTTCTTGAACAGCCGCTAACCGGTCAGCATTTGCTCGTTCCCGGTTTAGGACCGACGCCAGTCTCCGTTTACCTGACCCTCCTAACATCAATGTTCATGCACGGAGGTATTGCGCATATTGCCGGCAACATGCTGTTCCTTTGGATTTTCGGCGATAACATTGAAGACCGCCTTGGTCACGTTCGCTATCTGGTGTTCTACCTGGTCTGCGGAGTCGCTGCTTCACTGGCCCATGTGTTTACAACTGCGGCATTCGCGACTGACCAGAGCAGCATGCTCGTGCCGAGTTTAGGAGCGTCAGGCGCAATCTCGGGTGTCCTGGGCGGTTATATCTTGCTGTATCCCAGGCGCCGCGTGACGGTGATTCTCTTTCGCTTCCTCACGGACGTGCCCGCTTACGTTGCAATTGGAATCTGGTTCGCGTTCCAGTTGATCAGCGGAATCGGTATATTGGGCGGCGGCTCACAGCAAGGAGGCGTGGCTTACGCTGCGCACGTCGGTGGCTTTGTTGCGGGACTGGTGTTAATAAAACTCTTCGACCGTGGGCGCGCGAGACCAAGCTTCACTTAGTTCAAAACCTATTATCCTGCAATCATTTAATCCTGTAATTCTGTTTAAAAGAAGCGCCCTTACAATTAGGCTAACCGGATTAGAGGATTTCAGGGATCCTACTGCGCAATTCAACCTTCGGAGATTGTTTGCAATTGATGCGTGGCTATTGGGTCAGTTAACATCCTGAATGATTATGGCAACAAATACTCCGTCACCAATCAACCAACAGGGCTTGAAGATCGAATCCACACAGCGGGCGGAGATGAACCTCTATCCGCTCGACACTTTTGCTTACGAGTTTCCGGGCAAAGAGATCAAAATCAATTTCGAGATCCCCGAATTCACAGCGATTTGTCCGTTCTCTGATTTCCCCGATTTCGCAATCATTCGCATCGAATATGTACCCAATGAACGTTGCATAGAGCTCAAGAGTCTGAAGCTCTACATTAATTCATTTCGTGACGTGAAGATCTTCCACGAGCATGTGATCAATGTGATTCTTGAAGACTTTGTCGCAGCTTGCGATCCATTAAACGTTCAGATCGAGGGAGACTTCCACGTCAGAGGGAACATTAAGACGGTGATACGGGCAAGTTACGTCAAACGATGAATGGTCTTTGACCGTGTTGCGCATCCCGAAGCTCCAACCCAAAGCCCAAAGGCCGAACACTAAAGACCAAAGACCAAAGACCAAAGATCAATGGATCCACTGTTCATTATCGCCATCATTTCCGGCATAGCGCTCGTGTTCCTCATTTTTGCCGCTCGACTCGCGCTTCGTTGGATTGTGCGTCTGGTGCTCGCAGGCGTGCTCTTGCTTGCCATCCTCGGAGGTGCAGCCTGGTGGTGGCTAAGGCAATCCTCAACCCAATTCGAAACCAGACCGCGAACCTCAAATCGTGGTAACAACTCAAATCGGCGATAACAAATGGCAGAGACGGACACGGACGCTGCCGATCAGGTTGACGCGAACGTAAGCCCCGGCAAACTCGACGCAGGATTCAGCGGCCTGTGGCTCCGTTATAGAAAACTTCCAAGCAACGTCTTTGCAATCAGCTTCGTAAGTTTGCTCAACGACGTTTCAAGCGAAATTATCTATCCGCTTCTTCCGATCTTTCTCACCTCAACATTAGGAGCGTCCGCCAAAGCGATTGGACTGATTGAAGGATCAGCCGAATCTGTATCAAGCCTTCTCAAACTATTTGCCGGATACCTCAGCGATCGTTTGCGGCAACGGAAGTTGCTCGTGGTATCCGGGTATGCGGTAGCCACGTTTGTCCGCCCGTTGCTTGCCTTCGCAAATAGTTGGCAACAAGTGCTGGCGCTACGCGTAACCGATCGTGTTGGCAAGGGTGTTCGCACGGCGCCACGTGACGCGATGATTGCTGATACAGTCGAGCGTCAACAGCGGGGTCTGGCGTTCGGGTTTCATCGTGCAATGGACCACTGTGGGGCAGTGATCGGGCCTTTAATTGGTTACCTGCTTGTCCTCCTGCTGGCAACGAACCGCTCCTCTCCCTCAGCAGGAGAATTCACCCACATATTCCTGCTTGCTTCAATTCCAGGTTTTGGGGCACTTGCCGTCGCCATATTTTTCATGCGCGAATCTCGTATCGCGCAAGCGCCGGCGGAAGCCGTGCCGCCTTTGTCGTTAAAGGGGTTCGACACCAACTTTAAACGATTCCTTTTGGTGCTTGCGTTGTTCACGTTGTCCAATTCGTCCGATAGCTTTTTGATTCTGCGCGCGCGCGACGCAGGTGTGTCGATTGCCGTTATCCCTTTGCTGTGGGCCGCCCATCATGGCTCAAAGGTGCTCAGCTCCCTTTTCGGCGGCGATCTCTCTGATAGGTTAGGAAGAAAGCACTTGATCGTATCGGGCTGGATACTTTATGCGGCGGTCTATGCAGGTTTTGCGTTTGCGAGTGCGAGCGTTTCAATCTGGGCTCTCTTTCTCATATACGGCATCTATTTCGGTCTCGCAGAAGGAGCTGAGAAAGCTCTCGTTGCGGATCTCGTCCGTCCTGAACAACGCGGCACGGCTTATGGGTTGTATAATCTCGCCTTCGGCGTAACGGTGTTACCAGCATCATTACTGATGGGTACTATCTGGGACTGGAAGGGACCGACAACGGCATTTCTGGTCAGTGCATCAATGGGAATATCAGCTGCGTTGTTGCTCCTCGTGCTTGTAAGAACGAGAACAGATCAATCCGGGTAATGTTTAGATGAAAGGATTGGTGTGATGGCTCAACATTTTCTAACCCCACACCCTGGCTTATCAACGGGTATTGGGTATGGTCTCAGCGGTATGGAAGAAGTTCGCGAACAAGTGGTCCGAGCGGTAAAAGACATTCCGAACGACGTCATCGGCAGACCCGCATTCCTCGGAGCGCATTCGATTGGTGGACTCCTGTTGCACATCGGCGAGGCAGAATGGTTCTGGATGCAGATGGTGGTTTCGGGTCACCAACTAACGGATCAAGACAAGAATGCGCCGTACTGGGATGTACTTGAAGACGTCGATCGTGTTTCCCAAAAAGGGTATACAACAGAATTCTGTCTTGAAGAGATTGAGAGAATCCGCAACCAGACACGAGATGTGCTCTACAGGTATGACGATTCTCATTTAGATAAGGCCATTAATTTTGAACGACACGGCAAAACTACCGAACACAGTCTGCGTTGGATCCTGCACCATCTAGTCGATCATGAGGCGCAGCATAAAGGCCAGATCCTTATGCTGAAACGAGTGATGGGACTGTAGAGCTTATGTCTTTTTCAGTTCAAAGATGGACTCGGAGCGATCTTCCGAGTGCAATAGAGCTACGGAAGGTGCTTGAAAGTGAAGGTTACAATGTCTTCGAATGGACTGACTCGCCCCGCACCCGTTACGAATCGCACAAACATGATGACGATCAGTCGCACTGGATAATCAGCGGTGCCTTGCAATTGACGGTTGACGATAAGACGTACACGTTAGAGGCCGGCGATCGCGACTTTCTTCCTGCACACACAACTCACTCTGCGTTCGTTCCTGGAAATACTCCAGTGCATTATCTGATTGCAGCAAAGCGTGGATAGCCGGTGAGTGCGAAGCTAGCTCGAGAACCGTTACCTCTCTGCGTCCTCAACGTTCTCTGTGTCTCGGCGTTTACGTGCAAGTAACGACACTCAACAAATGGGAATCAGTTACCTCGTTTCAATTCGGTTATAAGGTTGAATGGTCAACGCAGAGGCGCAGAGGCGCGGAGAACGCTGAGGTCCGCAGAGTCAATTCCGCAAGTTGAAACTCAAGCTACAGAAACGTAAAGTCGGTATACGCAAAGTGGAATGGCAACGAACTACCATGTAATTAAGAATGCCGAAGATCTGCGCCGTGCAGTTGACCGTATGTGGAACGAAGCTGCGGTGGGTCTCGATACTGAGACAACAGATCTCGATCCGTATACCTCACGTCTTCGTCTGATCCAGTTGGCCACACCGCAAGGTGTTGCAATCATCGATCTTGATGCATTCTCCACGTCAAACGGTACCGATTTGGCGCAACACCCTGGTCTTGAACCATTGCGCCGACTTTTGGAATCCCCGCGACCCGTAAAGATTGCTCACAACGCGAAGTTCGATGCGAAATTCATTAAGCACAAGATCGGAGCTGACATTAACGGGTTATTCGACACACTGTTAGCAAGTCAGTTGGTCGGTGCAGGTGATATTGAGGAACGTCACGGTTTAGAAACGGTAGCTTCGCGTTATCTCAACGAAGCGGTAGACAAAAGCGAGCGGCTTAGCAATTGGAACTTTGAGTTATCTGAAGCGCAACTCGAATACGCGGCGCGCGACGCTGCGGTGCTATTGCCACTACGTGAGCGCTTGATAGATCGCCTGAAGTCTGACTCACTGGTGAAATGCGCACAGCTCGAATTCGAGTGCGTGATGACTGTGGTCGACATCGAACTCGCCGGCTTCTTCATGCACAAAGATCGCTGGCTGGAACAACTTTCTATCGTTGAAAAAAAACGAGCTGAGCTTGCGGAACAACTCCAGGAAGTGCTTGCCGAAGAGTCGTCGCAGGGATCTCTATTTGGAGGACCGCAACGCGACGAGATCAATCTTGATTCTCATCAGCAGGTTAATCAGGCGCTGACTCGTCTTGGTGTACCGGTTCCGGATTCGACACGGAATTGGAAGCTGCAGCCGCTCGCTGTTCAGTATCCGATCGTTGCGACGCTTCTGGAATATCGCACCGTACAAAAGGCGCTGACGAGTTACGGGCAGAACATGATCGATCTGATCAATCCGGTAACCAAGCGCTTACACGCAGACTTCCGGCAAATAGGAGCGCCCACCGGTCGCTTCGCCTGTACAAATCCAAACATCCAACAGGTACCGCATGCCGTCGAGTATCGCCGCTGCTTCAGTGGATATCCGACAGACCGCAAACTAATCATTGCTGATTACTCGCAAATCGAATTGCGAATCCTGGCCGAGTTTTCGGGTGACCGCGGGTTCATGGAGGCCTTCAATTCGGGAGCTGATCTTCATCGTGTAACTGCATCACAGGTTTTTAACGTCAGCCTCGATCAGATCTCTAAGGAGCAACGTGACTTTGCCAAACGACTAAATTTTGGCGTCGTCTATGGAATCGGCGCCCAGCGTTTTGCACTCATGACCGGGTTAACGGTACCGGAAGCGGAAAATGTCCTGCGTCGATACTTCGGAACTTATCGAGAGTTAGATAGCTACCTTCGGGAAGCGGCAAACACCGCAGTTCGTGATCGACAAGCCCGTACGGCCTCGGGGCGGTTAGTCCGTTTTCGTTACGACGAAAACGATCGACAACAGATTTCGATGACGCAACGAAACGGTAAGAACACGCCGATTCAGGGCACGAGCGCTGATATTCTGAAGCGCGCACTACGATTGTTAAGGCAAGAGCTTCGTGAT
The DNA here is from genome assembly GCA_036559885.1 of Pyrinomonadaceae bacterium. Lineage (GTDB taxonomy): Bacteria > Acidobacteriota > Blastocatellia > Pyrinomonadales > Pyrinomonadaceae > PSRF01. Next base: position 14,038 of record DATBSH010000287.1, on the reverse strand, counting down.
ACGAACGCGAAGATCGTCAATATCATTCACGACGAAATCGTTGTTGAGTCGGACGCAGATGAAGCAGAGGATATTGCTAAGAAACTCGAACGAGTGATGTGCGCTGCAGGAGAAGAGTATTTGAAAACCGTGCCCGTTAAAGTGGAGACAGAGATTGCGGATGAATGGGTCAAATAAGCCAAGCGCGAAGGCTAAGCGCTTTGAGCAGCCCTTAGCTCTTCGCTCTTGGCTCTTTGCACTTTACGCTTCCACACGAAATACACCGGTACCCCGGTAAAGACCAGAATGTATCCAATGCCTGAAGTCGAAGGGGCGAGGTACGCCAGATCCACTATGAACAGGCCTGCCAACACGACATAGATCAACGGTACGACTGGATAGCCCAAGGTGCGATAAGGTCGTTCGATGTTTGGTGCTTTTCTCCTCATCACAATGACGGCACCAACCATTAATGCATAGAAGATCAAATCAGCTGAAACGATGTACTCAAGCAACTGCGTGTAAACATTTCCAAAGGTGTAACCCCCAGTTTGCGCGTTGACCGTGACTGTCCTCGGAAGAGTTAAAAAGCCGGCCCATAGTCCCTGCGCGATCAATGCGACTGCAGGAACGTGTCGGGCGTTCACTGATGCGACTCGCTTGAAGAATAGTCCGTCGCTCGCCATCGCGTAATACACGCGTGCACCAGCCAGAATCAGACCGTTATTGCAACCAAACGTGGAGACCATGATGGCCAGCGCCATGATGATTGTGCCTGGTGCACCGAAGATCGCCTGCATCGTTGCTGTTGCTACACGATTCTGGGGTGCGTTTTGAATTGCCGAAAGTGGCAACGTGACGATGTACGCAAAATTCGCCAGCAGATACAGGGCGACAACCAAGCCACAGCCTAACAACAGAGCTCGTGGTAAGTTCCGACCGGGATCCCGTACCTCCCCACCAGTGAAGGTCACATTGTTCCAGGCCGATTGGGCGAACAACGGCCCCACCATGGCTCGACCCAGCACCATGATCAGCGCGAATCCAACCAGTAAACCGGAGGTCGCTTCGAATCCGACTTGTGTTGAGGATGGCGCCCAGCCATTGGCGCCGGGGTTCCACCAAGAAGAGGTGTAAGCAGCGCTTTGGGTGTTCCAACCCAGCGTGAGGCCGACGATTATCAACGCCAATAACGCAGCTGTTTTGGTAAACGTAAACGTATTTTGAATAAGTTTTCCTAATTTCAGGCCGCGAGTATTGGTAAGTGTCAGCAATAGGATCATTACTAAAGCGAGGAGCTGCTGGGTCGATAAACTCAAGGCGTATCCATTGAACGACATTCCTCCCGCGGAGAACGGTGGCAAGATGACTCTGGGCCGCATCAGAAATCGTTCGGCGGAGATGCCTGGTATAAGAACACCCGTGAAATTAGCGAACGCAACAGCTACGGCAGCAATGGTGCCGGTCTGAACGACTATGAACAGTGCCCACCCGAACAAAAATCCAATGGAAGAACCGTAAGCCTCTCGGAGAAAAACGTATTGGCCGCCTGCGTGCGGCCACATTGCTGCGAGTTCCGCACAGCACAAGGCACCCGTAATAGTAAGTACGCCAGCCAGGGCCCACGCCATTAGCAGCCAGCCCGGTGCGCCAACCAGCCGTGACGATTCGGCGGAGACAATGAAAATTCCCGAACCGATCATCGACCCGACAACAATCATCGTGGCATCGAGGAGCCCGAGGCCACGCACAAGCTTGTCTGAAGAGGACTTGGCTCGAGTACTCATCTGGTCCGTGTGGATATAAGTGGCTGGACATGAAGTGTCAAGGTAAAACAGCGTGTTGTACAAATTCTAGAATACACGTCTGAACTTGAGACACATTGGATACCCACCGTTCAAATTACTGGACAAATTCTGAGTACATGCGAGTGGATCAGATTTTGCAACACGTTTGACGCTTCCACAACAATCTAGCCCCCGGTAAAACGTATAAAACTCAAGTTCGAGGATCACCATGCTTACGAACAAAGGGATATTGACGGTCGTGATCAGCGCAGTCGGATTACTGATATTCACTACCGTATCAGTCCGAGCTGACTCGCTTCATGCTAAGGAATTCCTCGAGTTCTCTGGCTCGGCAGATGGCGAACATCTGCTACTTGCGAGTCGTTTTGATGAAGAGCTAGGCTCCCATGACTCGATTACCTTTCTGGGATTGCCGACGGAAGCACGAGCACACCTACCAGAGAGTGCATCAAATGGGAAACACCTTGGCTTTAGCATCGCCGCATTCCATCGCGGACCGCAACTTGGAATAGTGCAGCCCCCCGCAGCCGCTACTGGGAATCCGGAACCCGCATCAATGATTTTGCTGGGAACCGGACTCATATCAGTGGCCGCGCTTGCGCGAAGGAGACGGCGCGACTCGACGAAGTAGATCGTCCCCGTGAACCCAAGATAATTCCCCTTCCGGTGGCGGCTGCCTCCGGAAGGTTGAATTGTGTTGGGCGACCGGCTAACTCAAGAACCCGGCTCTTCACGACAGACTCTTAACCTCATCGCTAGAAGAGCGAAACTATTGCCATAGTTTCGGCACGCCATACAGCTAAAAACACTCAATCCCTGCCTGTTAAGATTACGGGCGAGATGTGCGGCTCGCTAAGCTGGAGTTTGTGATGGCTTATCCAGAGCGTAGCCTACCAGATCATACATTCGTTAATTTCCCAACTCTTGCAGACCCACATTTGCGGTCGGGCGACGTATCCGTTCAGCTGGAGCCGGAAGACGCAGTTCACCGTAAATACATTGCCTTTTGCGCGAAGACCAGCCCCGATTGCTCGCAGATTCGATTACCAAACTTCATCGAGATCCTTTAAGCGGGCCATCCCAAGATCACCGCCTTGACACTCGTTATAACCGTCCCCTAGTCTGTCTCCTCTCGTAACGATCTCGCTCTCAGCCAAAACTTTATGGAATCGCCCGGCAAATGAGAGTGATCCCGTAGTGATCATGAAGAATCAACTGAATAAGCTAGTCACCCAGAAAAAAGCTCGCGTCGGTGTGATCGGGCTCGGTTATGTTGGTCTTCCGCTTTTGGTCGAATTTGCGGCGAACGGATTTAAGGGAACCGGGTTCGAAGTCGATCATAACAAGGCGAAACGGATCAATGCCGGCGAGTCATATATCGGTGATGTACCGTCGTCCAGGGTAAAAGAACTTGTAAACACTCAGCAGCTAAAGGCAACCACTGATTTCTCTCATCTTGCCGATTGTGACGCAATAATTATCTGCGTTCCAACCCCTTTACGAAAAACCAAAGAACCAGATGTTTCTTACATTCTCGCCGCTGCGGAAGAGATCAAACAGCGGCTGCGTACGGGTCAGTTGATCATACTTGAGTCTACGACGTATCCAGGCACAACAGATGAAGTGCTGTTGCCAATGTTTGAAGAGACAGGATTGAGGTTGGATCAGGATTTTTTGCTTGCGTTTTCACCTGAGCGCGTGGACCCAGGAAACCCGCAGTTCCTGACAAATAATATTCCCAAGGTTGTAGGTGGAGTCACTGCTGATTCAACGGAGGTCGCGGCGCACCTTTACTCACAAATAGTCAACGACGTCCACGCAGTCAGCTCTGCGAGGGTTGCTGAAGCGGCTAAATTGCTTGAGAACACTTTTCGCGCGGTCAATATTGGCATGGCAAACGAAATGGCGCGGCTTTGTTATGCGCTCAACATCGATACATGGGAAGTCATTAGAGCTGCTGCGACAAAGCCATTCGGTTTCATGCCGTTCTATCCCGGCCCCGGTATCGGTGGCCATTGTATTCCGCTTGATCCTCATTACCTTTCATGGAAGGCGCGACAGCATGGTTTCGATTCGCGCTTCATAAGTCTGGCGGAGGAAGTGAACTCCCGCATGCCGGAACACGTCGTTCAGTTAGTGTCGGACGGTTTGAACGAAGAATGTAAGCCCATGAAGAATTCCCGTGTTCTTCTCCTCGGTGTTGCTTATAAGAAAGACATCGACGATGTGCGTGAAAGTCCAGCGCTCTCGATCATCGATCGGCTGCGTGCGAAAGGAGCGCACGTTCGATACCACGATCCTTTCATTAAAGAACTACGTTTCGATGACGCGCATACGGAAGCCAGTGGGGAACCGTTGCAGTCTGTTCCATTAACTGACGAAGAACTGAGCGGCACTGATTGCCTGGTCATTGTCACTGATCACAGCCAGATCGACTATAAGCGGGTTTGTTCACTGACGCCGCTTATTGTCGATACGCGTAATGCGCTCAATGGAGAACTCAGACGCAGCAGTTTTGCGCGAATTATTCGGCTTTGATCTGTCCGACAGATAAGGTCACATAGGACGGGTCAGATAGGACGTATCCGACCTATACGACCTATCTACCGTGGAAACGATAACTAGCTGATTATGCTCAAGGTCATCAACGTCGTCGGCGCTCGTCCGAACTTCATGAAGGTGGCGCCGCTGGTCGCCGCGATGAAGAAGCGACCAGATAAGTTTCAGCCGCTCGTCGTCCACACCGGCCAGCATTACGATCTGGCAATGTCTGACGCGTTCTTCACCGATCTTGAACTTCCCACACCGGACACTCATTTGGGCGTTGGTTCCGGCACCCACGCGGCACAAACGGCCGCCGTCATGGAACGTTTTGAACCTCTTGTCTTCCAAGAGAAACCTGACTGGGTTGTAGTTGTAGGTGACGTGAACTCAACCTTGGCGTGCGCACTGGTCTGCGTAAAACTGGGAACTAAGGTCGCTCACGTCGAGGCGGGTCTGCGGAGCCGAGATCGCACGATGCCGGAAGAGATCAATCGGCTCCTTACAGATCAGATCGCAGATCTGCTTTTCACGACTTCAGTGGATGCAAATCAGAACCTGATTGCAGAGGGCATTCCGGCCGAACGGATCCGTTTGGTTGGCAACGTGATGATTGACTCCCTGGTCAAGAATCTCGACCGTGCTCGGCACTCAGTTATCAAAACTCAACTCGGCTTAACTGGACGGGGTTATGTATTGTTGACACTTCATCGGCCTTCCAATGTTGATAACCGAGAGACGTTTAGCCGAATACTCGACGCGCTTGAGAAGATCAGCAGCTCCCTGCCGATCATCTTTCCCGTTCATCCGCGGACGAGGAAAACCATTGCTGACCTGGGATTGTCTGAGCGCGTACGTTCCATTGGTAATCTGCGACTTATCGATCCACTTGGCTATCTGGACTTCATCAATCTGTACAGCGGTGCTCGACTAGTTTTGACTGACTCCGGCGGAATACAGGAAGAAACAACCTTTCTTGGTATTCCGTGCCTCACTCTGCGCGAAAACACAGAGCGTCCTATTACGGTGGAGTTGGGCACAAATACGATTGTGGGCACCGACACGCAGAAGATCATAAGTGCCGCAACCAGCGCATTGAACGGATCGTCGAGCAAGTCCACACCAAAGGTCCAGTTGTGGGACGGGCATGCGGCCGATCGAATGCTCGACGCTCTCGAAGAGTTTTCAATTAATTCCTGAACAATTGATGAGTGTTCTTAACAAACTGAAGCGAGCCGCTCGTGGTGAAGTAGAACCGACAACGGCCGCGCGGGAAGCTCTGCGACGCGCTCGCATTCGCCTTTCCCGGCGTGCCGACATCCGTTTACTGCAGCAGGCAACACCCTTGCGAGCGCGGTTGCGCAGGCCGTTTGCGGAGATGTCGGAGGAACAACTGCTGTCCCACTTCAGGAGTCGAACCGAGCCATCTTTCTTTCCGGCATTTCGCGATCCTCAAACGAAAACAGTTCAACGCGAACTGTTTCCTTCCGCAACAGCTCAGTTGATCGCATCAGCAAACCAGATTGCCGCGGACCACCGGTGGCCTTTGCTTGGATTCGGTGAGAAGAATTTCGGCGAAGAAATCGAGTGGCGTCGAGATCCTTTATCCGGCTATTTGCACCCGCTGGTTTATCACCGTGACGTTCAACTTAGGCGCAACGATGGGTCGGATGCGCGCGTGCTTTGGGAACTAAACCGACTGGGCCACATGATTACGTTAGGCCGCGCTTACGCTGTCTCTGGAGATGAGACGCTCAGTGCCGAGTTTGTTAAGCAGACAAACAGTTGGATCGATCAAAATCCCTTCGGTCAAGGTATAAACTGGAACTGTGCAATGGAAGTGGCGTTGCGCGGAATGAACCTTCTCACCGCACTTGAGCTGTTTCGTGGCTCTCCACAACTAACCTCGGAGTCAATTTCAAAGCTACTAACATTGCTCGATCAGCATGGCACCTTCATCCGTCGCAACCTTGAATTCTCTTATCTCGCGACGAGCAATCACTACTTCACGGATGTCGTTGGTCTGCTGTGGCTCGGAATCATGTTGCCCGAGCTTAGCGACGCGACGGAGTGGCGCGAGGTTGGCTTTCGCGAGATGTTGGCTGAAATGGACAAGCAGATTCTCCCTGATGGAGCCGACTTTGAGTCATCAACAGGCTATCATCGACTCATTCTCGAATTGTTGCTCTATTCCTTTCTGCTTTGTCGATCCAACGGCATCGAAATTAAACAGAGACACTGGGACAAGCTTCGAGCGATGCTTGAATATGTTCGTTTCTACGTGCGGCCTGACGGATTCGCACCGTTGATTGGTGACTCTGACAGTGGACAAGTGCTTCCGATCCGGCATCGAAGCGCCAATGACCACGCGTACTTGTTGCCTCTCGGTGCAGTCACTTTCAATGACCCTCAATTAAAATCGAAAGATGCAGAAGCTCCCGAGGAACTGCTTTGGTTGTTGGGTTCCAAGGCGATCGCTACATTCGAGGCGCTTCCCTCAACAGAATTCCCACCTTCAAACATTTTTCCTTACGCCGGGACGCATATAATTCGCGACTCAGATCTGTATCTGTGTTTCAACACCAGCGGCGCCGGAATTCAAGGACGCGGTTCGCACGGCCACAATGACGCGCTGAGCATTGAAGTATCTGCCTGTGGGCGGCCGTTTATTGTTGACCCAGGAACATACTCCTATACCGGCGACTTATCCGCCCGTCATCAATTCAGATCGACACCGTACCATTCCACGGCTGAGATCGACGGACAGGAGCAGAACACAATCGACATCAACGCTCCGTTCGTAATTGGTGATGAAGCACAGTCGAGACTGCTGCTTTGGGAAACAAACGAACACTTCGATAGAGTGGTCGCGGAACACCGCGGTTATTCCCGACTACCTAATGCGGTGATTCACAAGCGCACCATTAACCTTGATAAGAAGAATCGTTACTGGTCGATAGATGATGAGTTCGTTGGGGAAGCTGAGAACAAGATCGCAATTCGGTTTCACTTCGACGCAAGACTGGAAATGACGAGCCGAGAAAATCTAGTGAGCGCGCGCGATCTTATTTCCGGGTCCAGCCTAATCGTTTGTGCGGTTACGCTGAAATCCGCGCCGCTGCTGGAAGTGCAAGCGACGTCTCGTGACTATGGCGAACAACAACCATCGATTACGGCTTGTTGGAATGTGACGGGCCGGCATTCTAAGCTACAGTGGCTTATAGTCCCGGTTTGCTCGCGAGAAAGCGAGGCCGAACGTCTTCAAGTTTGTAAAGTCGCTGTGCGAGTGTCGTCACACGACAGGTTGAGCTGAGCCAGTAAATGTGCGGAATTTGTGGAGTTTGGGAATACGGAGCCAGCGAAGGTCGCGTCAACGAGTCTTTGCTTGGGCGGATGCGCGATCAGATGCAGCACCGCGGTCCTGATGATTCCGGCGAGCTGATCTTTGACAATGGTCGCGGCGGTTTCGGCTTTCGAAGACTATCCATCATCGATCTTTCTGCTGCGGGTCATCAGCCGATGCATGGTTGTAACAGCCGGACTTGGCTCGTATTCAATGGTGAGATTTATAACCACGCCCAATTGCGCGAAGGATTAGAAAAGCGCGGTCACATTTATCGATCCAAAACGGACTCAGAAACTATTCTTCATCTTTACGAAGAACGAGGAATGGATTTCGTTCATGATCTCGAAGGCGACTATGCGATCGCGATCTGGGATGCGAACCGTGAACAACTGATATTGGTTCGCGATCGCATCGGTGTTAAGCCACTTTACTATTACTTCAAAGATGGTCGATTTATCTTCGCATCTGAGATCAAGGCAATTCTTCAGCACCCCGCAGTCACGCCTGACATCAATGAACACGCGCTCTATCACTATCTGACATTTCTGACTACTCCCGCCCCCTCGACACTGTTCCAGGACATTCAAAAGTTGCCGGCTGGTCACTTATTGATAGTGACACGCGACGGATCTTTAGATACCCGTCAGTATTGGGATGCGTTACCACCCGCTAAGACTACTCAGCGCACTGATGAGGAGCACAAAGCAGAAATTCTTCGCTTGCTACGTGAATCGATCAGCAAACGAATGATGTCCGATGTGCCCTTCGGTGTTTTCCTATCGGGTGGAGTCGACTCGTCGGCGAACGTGGCCTTGATGTCGGAGCAGATGTCCCGTCCGGTTGATACTTTTACCGTCGGTTTCAGCGACGCGGAGTATCTAAACGAATTGGAAGCCGCGCGGAGGATCGCCACACAGTTCAAAACGAATCATCATGAGGTGATTATCTCCGAGAAGGAGATGCAAGAGTTTCTTCCGGGTTTGGTTTTTCATCAGGACGAACCCATCGCAGATCCAGTCTGTGTTCCGCTGTACTACGTATCCAAACTGGCGCGTGATTCAGGAACCATCGTGATTCAGGTTGGCGAAGGGTCGGACGAGATATTTAGTGGCTACGAAAATTACGTGCGGCACCTGCGAATCTACGAGAATTTTTGGCGACATGCGGAGAATCTTCCGCTTGCAATACGTCGCACCATCGCGAACATTTCGCGGCCTGCTCTTGAAGCAAGCGGAAGAAAACGCGCCGCTGTTGAACTGATTAGGCGGCTGGGTGCTGACGAGCCGCTGTTTTGGGGCGGCGTTGTTGTTTACGACGAGGGATTGAAACCGCGCGTTCTTTCTCGAACATTTCGCGAAAAACTCAACGGTCATTCCTCATTTGAAGTTGTTAATAAATACTTGAAACACATCGAGAGCGTTCGACCGAATTCCGAGTTCTTAGCGCGTATGACTTACTTGGAATTGAAGCTGCGGCTGCCGGAACTGTTGTTGATGCGCGTTGATAAGATCACGATGGCCACGAGCGTTGAAGCGCGCGTTCCGTTTCTTGATCATCACCTCGTTGAGTACGCGATGGGCCTACCGCGGTCACTGAAGGTAGAAGGCGCCAGCGGCAAACACATTTTGAAGCGAGCTCTGGAAGATATTCTTCCGCGCGATCTGCTCTATACGAAGAAGCGGGGTTTTGGTGCGCCCGTGCGAGAGTGGTTTCGATCAACGCTTGCCGGTTGGTTTGAATCCCACTTATTGAATTCACCGTTGCGCAAACGCGATCTCCTCGACTACGACTTTGTGAGTAAGATGCTAACTGAGCATCGCAATCAATCGAAGGATTGGGGTTTTCATCTTTGGGCATTGCTGAACCTGAGTCTGTGGTACGAACGATGGATTGATCGAGGTTAGACCCCAAAGCTTGGACCAAACGTCATTACATTTCCCCAAAGCGGTTGTTATCACGCTAATTACGCGTCTGCTGATGTTGGCTGGCGCCCTTGGCACGAGCATCACAGTCGGTCGTTGGTTGGGCGCCGCAGGCCTAGGTTCTCTCGCCGTCATCAATGTGACCATTGCACTGGGCGTGCAAATCGGCAGCTTCGGATTTCCCTCAGCAAATACTTACTTCATTTCGCGCAACCGCTACGATCTTGGAAAGGTTTGGGCTAATTCCTTCCTGTTTGCAACAGTCGTAGGCGTGGTGATTGCTATGCTGATAGTGGTTTCAGCGCGATTGCGTCCAACGGCGTTCGGTCAGGTCACGCCGTCGCTAATTACGATCGCAGCAGTTTCACTTCCGTTTCAACTGATGATGCTGATCGGTATGAATGTGTTTCTAGCTGTGGGCCAAATCAGTCGTTTTAATATTACTGATGCACTGTATCAGCTCGCTTTACTTGTCAATGCGCTCGTTGCGCTTGCCGTTTTGCGGGCAGGCCTCCCAACATTGGTGTCATTCAATGCGACGTTGGCCGTCGTTACCGGCGTAATCATCGTTTTCACGGTTCGCCGCATTGCAAAAAAAATCGACGCCGAGTCATCCTGGTTTGACCTCGCAGTTTTTCGGCAAATGCTTCGGTATGGCCTTAAGTTTCACATCGCGGTAGTCGCAGCGATTGTAATTGTGCGCGCTGACCTATTACTGGTGAATCACTTTAGGGGAGCGACTGAAGCCGGCGTTTACGCTGTGGCGGGGCAAATGGCCAACTTGTTGATGCTGTTCCCCGCCGTTATCGCTACCCTTCTGTTTCCTCGCACCTCCGCAGACCCCGATCCTCAGGCGCGTTTGACCATGCGTGTTACGCGTCACACTGCCTTCATTCTGTTGCTCGTTTGCTTAGCGGCAGTACCCTTCAGTTTTGCGCTGCCGCTTATTTACGGGAGTGCCTTCACAAACTCTACTGTGCAACTCCTAATCCTTCTGCCCGGCGTTTATCTCTTCGGGATTGAATCAGTCCTGGTGCAACACTTCACTGGGTCAGGCCTACCGTTGACTGTGCCATTGTTTTGGATAGCTGTTGTGATCTGCAATTTAGTATTTAACATAATATTCATTCCCACCTACGGCGCTACAGCGGCAGCAATCGTTTCGTCGATCACATATGCTCTCATCTTCTTGCTGGTGGCCATTTATTTCCGCGTTAAGACCGGTAACCATCTATTAAGCACGCTCGTAATGCAGCCCGACGAGATTCGAGCGCTTATCAGGCCGGCGCGTCTTAGTTTCTTTTCAGAATAGACTATGAGCCCTATCTGCAACGGTCGACATGCGGAATGTAACTTATGAGAGTCGTATTGCTGGCAGTCGACGGTGATGAGGCCCGAGCACGAGCCCTCCTTCAAAATGTGTTTACTGATCTGCAGATCGAAGCCGTATCGCGCGCGAAGATCGAGTCTGCGGGAGTGACTGAGCGGATCAGATTGGTTCGTGCCCTCCGTCCGCAAGTCTTCGCACTCTCAATGGAGAATCTTGACTGGCAGCGCGGCCAAACACTTCTTTCTCTGTTCGGCGGGGTTTCAGGTGCCAAGGAAATCGTGGCGGTAGACGCTGCGGGACGCATTCGCCGGGAAAGCAATACGGAAGTTATTCTTCGAGCTCCGGTTCGGTTGCTGCGTGAGGGATGGTTAAGTGCTTCGGCAATCTGGCAGTCACGTCGTGGATTGGCCCAACTTGAAAAGGCCGTAAAACAAACTAACCCAAATGCTTTCAAGCCAACCTCGGAAGATAAAGAAGCGCTCGAGTTTGTATTCTTGCGAGCTACACCTGGACCAGGCACGCAGGCTGGGGGAGCCTCTAGTCACATTAACGGTTTTATTAGTGCAGCTCGCAATCAGGGAGCAAGCGTTAGCGTAATCAGTAACGATTACATTGCAGGTTTGGATCATACCGACATTCCGCTTACCGTGGTGCACCTCGAGGCGACGGGTCTTACTCGTTCTGCTTTTGACTTGCGCAACAACTTGCTCTTTACGACGGGTGCCCTGGAAGTTATCAAGAAGCGAACGCCAGACTTCATATACCAACGATACAGCCGGTTTACCTGGGCGGGCGTCACCGCCAGTCTTTTATTTAAGAGACCACTCTTTCTCGAGTACAACGGGTCGGAAGTGTGGGTCGGTAAACATTGGGATGACGCGGGAATGTTTGATTTGCTTGAGAGATTCGAGCGGTTGAATCTCGAGGCCGCTGCGCGTGTCTTTGTTGTTTCAGAAGTGGAACGCCAGAATTTGTTGCGTGTTGGTGTCGCAGACAAAAAAATAGTCGTGAACCCCAATGGCGTCGACGCAGAAAGGTTTAAGCCAGGAATCGGCGGTGAAAAAGCGCGTTCTGAATTGGGAATCGACGCGGATGAACAACTCGTCGGTTTTGTTGGCACGTTTGGACCATGGCATGGTGTACTCGAATTAGCAAAGGCAATTACTCTGGTGCCGTCCGACTATCGCTTACGGTTTTTGCTAATCGGTACTGGTAAGCTTAAAAATGAAACCGAGCAGATGATTCAAAACGCTGGCTTGGCAGATAAAGTGATTTTTACCGGGGTAGTTCCACATGAGCGTGTTCCGGTTTTGTTGGATGCGTGCGACATCCTCGTAGCACCGCACATTCCGCTCGCTGACGGAAGCGACTTCTTCGGTTCGCCTACGAAACTGTTTGAGTACATGGCGATGGGGAAAGGAATTGTCGCGAGCCGCCTCGGCCAAATCGGGGAAGTGTTGGTTCACGAAGAAACAGCTTTGTTGGTCGAACCAGGAGATTCAAACCAGCTTGCGGATGCAATTGTGCAATTAGCACGTTCACCGGAGACGCGAAACAGACTGGGCGAGAACGCGCGACGAGTAGCAATCGAAAAGTACACTTGGAACCATAATGCTCGGCGAGTGTTGAATGCCTACGCGAGTTTGGAGACGGGGTGAATGGGAGAAACGGCGACGGGGTGAAGAGAGGGCGGTGAGCGGCTTAGCGAAAGAAAAAGTAAGAGCGCGTGAGCAATGGGGACAGGATCCGTGTGGGGCGGAATATGTGCGAGAGCATGAGCTGGGCACGCGAGAGTTCTTCGATGCGGTCGAGCGCAATCGGTATACAGAATACGCGCCGTGGATGCCAGATGTAATGGGGTTCGATCAAGTCGCAGGTGCCTCATTGCTTGAGATCGGATGCGGCATGGGTACCGATCTGCTTCAGTTCGCTCGAGGTGGTGCTTCATGTACCGGAATAGATTTGACGCCACGGTCCGTTGAAATAACACGACATCGTTTTGCGCTCTATGGTTATCCCGGCTCGTTTATGGTTTCTGATGGAGAAAAGTTGCCATTCCGGTCGGATACTTTCGATATCGTTTATTCAAACGGCGTGCTTCATCACACGCCGGACACTGCGGAAGCCATTCGCGAGATTCATCGAGTCTTACGGCCTGGTGGAGTTGCCAAGGTGATGCTATATCATCGGAATTCTCTAAACTACTGGGTTGAGATCATCTTGCGTCGCGGCATTCTTGGCGGTGAATATCTTCGTGGTCGAACGTCGGAAGAGATCATGAGTCGCGTCATTGAATTCAGCGAGCACGAGGCGAGGCCCCTGGTGAAGGTCTTCAGCAGGAAACAGGCGCGTGCCCTATTCGCAAAGTTCGAAGAGGTAACGGTCGAAGTCGAACAACTAACACGCGCTGAGTTACGCTTTCTCGCTTCTTTCGTTTCAGACTCGTTGTTCAGTAGGCTTCGTCATACAATCGGTTGGAATGTAATTGTCACCGCACGCAAGTAGCAGGTCGATCGAGCAGCTCTCATAGTCTAAGCGACTGCAAAGTAGTGTGTCTTCGCTCCGTAAAATCGCAGCCATACTCTCCATAATCGCACTCGCGTTTGTCGTCCGCGGGCTAACCGCCAACTTCGTTCGGGCCCACTTTGATGATCCTGGCTGGTTTCAAAGCGGATCTTTCAGGATCTTCGACCAGCAGGCACGAGATGTACTTAACGGACGGGAATCCGTGTTCTGGATCTCAGATTCTACCAGGACCGATCTTATTCAATATCCTCCCGGCAACGTGGTTTGGGTAAGCGCAATTTATGCCCTTATGGGTGAGCGATCACCGATATCCGTGCAACGCGTGCAGTGCTTCATGGACGCGCTCGCAGTCGTCTTAATCCTCGCGGTCGCTGTGACCGCCTACAACTGGACCGTTGGTATAGCAGCAGGCCTCTTGGCAGCGCTATCACCACTCCTGTCACTGTATGCAGCGACGCCAGGCGCGGATGTCCCCACCAATTGGCTAATACTTGGTGCTATTTGGTTCTTACTATTGGCTTATAAGCGGAAATCCATCGGTTTCGCGATCGGTGGAGGAACGTTGTTGGGTCTGTCATGTTGGGTA
>DATBSH010000286.1:0-2760 GCA_036559885.1 Pyrinomonadaceae bacterium | reverse complement strand
GGCGCGCATGAACTCAGCATGAAGATTTCCGCCTACCGTCGAAGGAAAGCGAGAAGTCACAACGCTATCAGTTTGGCGGTTAACGAGGCCGGGTATCGCGATTCCGATCGACGATACAGCAGCAACGGACGAAAGATCGCGAGCGATACCTGCTACTTGTTCTACGAGATTCTCGGCCGAGATCTCCGCTTCGCGACGTTCAATGATCTTCCCTGCGTCATCGACCAGCGCGGCACGCACGTTTGATCCGGAGAGGGCGACACCAATTGAGTTTTGAGCTTGATCGGGCATTTAATCGAAGCATAGTCGAGGGTTCGGGGGCTGTCAAACACGTGTTTAGGAGTGTAGAATGCGCCGAGAAATGGTCTTAGGTCTTTGGTTTTAGGTCTTTGGTTGTTACGGATCAAGCTGCAACCAAAGGCCAAAGTCCTAAGGCCAAAGGCCAAAATGCAAATCCGCTCAATACTACTGCCTACGGATTTCAGTGAATGCGGTAATTACGCGTTGCATTATGCATCCTCGCTCGCGCGAACATTTAAAGCGTCGATTATCTGCGTGAACGTTATTGAACCAATTGTTCCTACTGTCGGTTACTCCGGCATGACTGAGCCACTTCCCATCGCCGACATTACCGAACAACTTGAAGATTCGGCCGAACGGGAACTGCCAAAATTGGCCGAATGTGACGAATGTTCCGGGTTAAATGTCGAAGAGTTGGTAGTACACGGTGAGGCGGCCGCGGAAATCGTCCGCGTCGCGAAGGAACGGGAAGTCGACCTGATTGTAATTTCGTCGCATGGTCGCACTGGATTAGGGCGAATTCTATTCGGTTCAACTGCCGAGGCGGTTGTCCGGCATGCCTCCTGCCCCGTTTTGGTCGTCAAACCCCCATCAGAGGAAGAGGCTGAACGATAGTCAACAACAAGGTCCTCAGCTTATCCTGTCCTTGCCGGTTGATGGCACCGGCACTTATTCATGCATAGTCTGGATTTTCTCTACACCCTAATCGGGCAATATGGTGTCTATGCAGTTTTCATCCTCGTGATGGTGGAGGGTGATATCACGTTGTTACTGGCGGGCGTGCTGGCTCACAGTGCGTTTTTCGGTGAATCGGCTGGATACAGTTTCCTCAACGTGCTGTTATGGGGAACTCTCGGTGGCTGCGCCAGCGACAATCTGGCCTATTTCGCTGGACGCGGGTTTTGTGAGACGGTCAGACAATTTCGTTTTTACCGTGCTGCCAAGCCGAGAATTGAACGACTAACGAACAAGTTCGGTTCGTCGTCAATTTTTCTTTCGAAATACATTTACGGGTTGCGTTGGGCTTCGTGCGTTTTTTACGGCGTTGGTCGCATGCCGTATTTGCGGTTTCTGGTACTTTCACTTGCAAGCTGCTTTGTTTGGGTATTTGTGCTCGCCGGCGCCGGCTTCTTCTTTAGCGGCGCTGTAATGAATCTGATTGGAGACTTCCAACGGCTTGGTAGAGTTTTACTGGTTATCGTCATAGTTGGGATCGCGAGTTTCTATTTCGCCGAACGCTTTTGGTTATCACGCAAAGTGGAAGAAGCCGATCCAGACCGTTTTCAAGAACTGGAACACGCCGCCCAGGAGAAGCTACAAGATTTGCGACAGGAGTTTCAGGAGCATATTCCATTCAGAAGTGAGCATAAGAAACAAATCTCCTCGAAGCGTGACGCTGACCGTGACTAAAGACCTATAGGACCTATAAGACCCAAGACCTGATGATCATAGAATCCAGCGCTCCTCCAAGAGTGGACCTTGCCGGCGGCACGATTGACATCTGGCCGCTTTATCTTTTTCACCCTGGGGCAACCACAGTCAATTTTGCGTGCACGCTTTACGCTCGTTGCCGAATCGAAACGCGTGATGATGGCCGAATTGTTTTGGAGTCGCGCGACCGCAAAACAGCTTTCGAAACTCATTTGTCAGCCCTCGAAGATCTTTTGAACGAAGAGCGATTGGAGCTGCTGTCAAAGCTCGTACACTTCTTCAAGCCCACGACCGGTTTTCATCTCGTCTCTGAGAGTGCTGCCCCAGCTGGCGCCGGTTTGGGTGGTTCCTCAGCGTTGGCCATAGCTTGCATTGGCGCATTGAATCGTTTAGTTGGAAATCGATACGACGAAGCTGAATTTGTAACTATCGCGGCCAATGTCGAAACAACTGTAATCAAAGTGCCGGCGGGGATTCAGGACTATTATCCGCCACTCTATGGCTCCGTTTCCTGTATCCACTTTCGACCCGAAGGAATCGAACGTGAGTCGCTCGACGTGAACCTTGATGAACTCGAACGGCGAATTGCGATTTGCTATACCGGCGAACCGCGTCTTTCAGGCATCAACAACTGGGAGGTCTTTAAAAAGCACATCGATGGAGATCCGGAAATCTTTGAAGTGTTCGAAGGTATTCGGGATTCGGCACGTCGCATGCGCGAGGCTTTGCTAGCGGACGATTGGGATCGCATCGCAGCGTCGATGAAGAAAGCCTACCCAAATCGAAAGAAGCTAGCGCCGACGATTACCACGCCTCAGATGGATCTGTTGGTCGACAAGGCGTTCGCCAGTGGAGCCGTAGGAGCGAAGGTGTGCGGTGCCGGTGGCGGGGGTTGCATAGCATTTCTGTGCGCACCTGGCAGAAAACGGGATGTCGAGCGGGCTCTTGCGGAAGAAGAAGGAGTCGAAGTGTTGGATTGGAAGGTTGCGCGCGAGGGGTTGGTGGTTAAAGAGCACTAATCATTTGTCA
>DATBSH010000285.1:0-15993 GCA_036559885.1 Pyrinomonadaceae bacterium | reverse complement strand
CCGAGGCGTAGCCTCCGGTAATTTAGAAACGCAACGGTAAGGCACAGCCTTACCGCACTGTGCGGCGGCAGAGCCGCAACCTTCGAGTTTCCTTCAAGTCCTCCAGTGACCGTAGTGACAGCAAAAGGCAAGAGTGTAAAGGATGTGTTGATAACGATCTGTAAAGGATGTCTTGACAACAAACGCACGGAGTGCCGCCCCTACAATCTTACCGGCTGGTGGGTACTTGCAATTGGACGCCGGGCTGACCATACATGATGGTCAAAGCGCCCTGGTGATTCTTGATGCCGTCGGCACGGGCGCGCTCGATCTCGAGTTGTAATTCGAGCTTCTTGATTTCGAAGAGTGCCGGATTAGCAAATGTCTGAGCCTCGATTTGCTTGGTCTGCGCGGCGACTTTTGCGGCCTCGAGTCTGGCCTCTTCCGCCTGCTTCTGTTTCTCGTTCGCCACCACTCCGGAAGCGGCGGCTTCCACCCGGTCGTCCAGGAAATCAGGATTACCGATCTGTACAGATTCAGTGACGAGCAAGAGTTGATTGCCAAGCTGAGGGCGCAATGATTCGAGGATCCGTTTCTGAATCTGCTCCTGGTTGGCGTAGATCTCGTAAGCTCCGTAGTCTGCGAAAGAATTGCGCGCTTCCGTTTGCACGATTCCTTTGAGAATCTCATTGCGCCGGCGGTGCCGCTCCTCTTCCGAGAACCCGTACTTGCGCACGTAGTCTGCTATCCTCGAGGGGTCGCTATAAGCAGTCAGCGAAATCTCAACCTGCAAGGCTGCATTGTCTTTGCTGGTTACGCGTACTGACGCGGTCTCGGTAAACGATTTGATGTTCACCTCATAACTCTTGCGTCCCGGCGCAATCGTCGTGAACCACCCATCCGACGGAGTGTAGATGCGCTCGATTGCGCCCCACTTAGTTACGACCTGCACTGTTCCTTCTTGTGCATACTTGATATTCGTGAAGATCGCTGCGCCTGCGATGACAGCAGCGACAACAAGAATCACCACAGCGAATAGAAGTTTGCCCTTCGGCATAGAGTCTCCTCCTGCGTTGCTATTAAGAATCTCCGGCCAATGTTCCTTCTTCATATTTGGTAATACGAGGTGCCGTCTGACAAAGTTGTGAACTCCGTATGAACTAACAGCTTGGTTTGTTCGGTGACTCAGTGGAACGTGCGCGACGAAAAGACGCTGTCGTTCCCTTGTTATATAACACAGGTTATATAACATAGGTCCGTGTGCCCCAACGGACTAAGATTGGCGATCGCGAGCCAGCAGGGGGTTAAATAGAATGACGGTGCTGAAGCTTATAACCGTCGGCGACTCTTTGGGCGTGATCTTGTCTGAGGAGATCTTGGAACGACTGCGTGTGGGGAACGGAGACAACCTCTACGTTGTCAATACGAAGAACGGCATCCACCTTACAGCGTATGATCCCGTCCTTGCCCAAGTGGAGGTTGCGGAGCGCGTAATCGGCGAAGATCGAGACGCGTTGAAAAAGTTGGTGGAATAGTCTTGGTAGCCACTCGCACCTGACGGTGCTCAGGCGGGCGAGACGCCCGCGGTCCCGGTGAACGCGTAGCCAATGCCGCATGGTCCAATTTATTCGGTCGAGTAGCTTCTCCTGGCCTGGGAGGCCCGCAACTCCGAGGGATGTCTGCCGCCGATCACGTCTGGGCCTGCGTGTCGCTTACTGAAGATTCGTGGTCGAGTTTGCACTCTTTCTTGCTGAGGATCAGACGTTCATCTGCGGCCTTCACCAGATGTTCGACGCTGCCGTTGTCCTCCGGGAATGCTGACAAACCAAAGCATATGCCGAAGTCAACCGGAGCTCCTTCCGTTCGACCCAATTCCCTAAAGTCCTCCGCAAGCCGAGTCATCATTGCAGAAGCTTCTTTCTGCGTAGTTTCTGGCAGGATGACGCCGAATTCATCTCCGCCATAGCGGCAGAGAATATCCGTCTGACGCAGATCTCCTCGCATCAACTCGGCAGATTTCACCAGTAGATGATCGCCGAATTGATGGCCCTTCGATTCGTTCACGAATTTGAAGTTGTTGAGATCAAGAAGCACCAGTGAGAGCGGGCTGTCATAACGTTGCGCTCGATTGAGCTCATCCGCCAGGCGTTCGTAGAAGGTGCGATGATTATAGAGACCGGTGAGACTGTCCATGCGCGACAGGCGTCGCAACTGTAACGTGTGTTCTTCGACAAATGCACTGATTGTTTCGCGCACTGCTTCGTCAAGAGCGGCGCCTATACGAAAGCACATATTCGCCGAGTTACTTATTCCGTAGCCGGCGAATTGTTCAGCCTGCCTGCGAATGTAGAGAAAGGTTTTTTCCCGCAGGATCTGATACTCGCGCAAAAGTTCCTTGACATCGAAATGTTCCTGGGCTCGCTCACGTCCATGTCTGGCGGCACTGCAGATTCTCTCGTGCTCTATCTTGCTGTCGTCCAGATCGATAACTCGGAGGATCTCATCAAGTACCAACGGCACGGCGTTCAGCAGTAAAGGTTCCTCTAAGACGTCGGCTGAAGGTATGCGGCGGTCCGCGCGTACGGCCTCGAGCCAGTGTTGAGTAATCTCATCCGCGCTACGCTTGAGCAGTTCCTGGAAACCTGACAATCCAGCTTGTGAAGATGGTCGTATTAAATGCATGAAATTCACCCTCTCCCCCGGCGAACACCGGTCAGCCACAAGGTTCCGCAGCGCGGAACAAAGTGCAGGCATCCCTTCGCAAATTTGGGGGTGAACGCAACTAGACTGATCGGAAAAACGATCGGTGTAGCTACGACGGGCGGCCGGGACGGCAGTCGCACCTACAATTGAGTGAGGGAGAAAGGGGCAAACCAGTTCAGGATAGACGTGTCTACGCGTCAGGGTCTGTCTTCAAGTCAAAACGGCTCCACTTTGGAGTCGACACGATCTTCCATCTCCAAGAACGCGACTCGTCCCATTTTATTGCGCCGGGGCAGGGATGTCGAGTACCTCGCGCACCTTCTGAGCCAACTCGTGAGGGCTAAAGGGCTTTTGGATGAACCAGGTTCCTTCGTCAAGGACGCCATGATGCACAATTGCGTTGTTGGCATATCCGGACATGTAAACTATACGCATTTCAGGATGCAGCGATTGCAATCGATTGGCCACGTCACGCCCGCTCAGCTTGGGCATAACCACATCGCTTAACAAGAGATGAATAACATCCTCATTTTGCTCACAGATCGCGAGCGCAGCCTCCCCATTAGCCGCCTCGAGCACTCTATAGCCACTGGTTTCCAATACGTCCCGCGCGAGCTTACGCACCAGCTCATCATCCTCTACTAATAAGATTGTTTCCGACCCTTTTGACAAGTCACCCGACGGCACTGGGCGCTTGTACTCTTCTGCACTTTCCTCAACTCGGGGCAGATAGATTTTAAAGGTCGTGCCTTTTCCCGGTTCACTGTAAACCCAGATGCTGCCTCCCGATTGCTTTATGATCCCGTACACCGTAGACAGGCCCAGTCCCGTGCCCTTGCCAAGCTCTTTGGTTGTGAAGAACGGCTCGAAGATGTGTTGCCGTATTTCTTCTTCCATTCCTATGCCGGTGTCGCTCAGTGCCAGCATGACGTAGTAACCAGGAGTAACAGCAAAATGCTCCTTCGCGTAAGTCTCGTCCAAATAGACGTTCCTTGTCTCGATGGTTATTTTCCCGCCGGAGGGCATGGCGTCGCGAGCGTTGACCACGAGATTCATGATGACTTGCTCCATTTGACCCGGATCAGCTTTGACGTTTCCTAGATCGGTTTGAGGTGCTGTGCGCAGCTCGATGTCTTCGCCGATCATTCGCTTGAGCATCCTCTCAATCTCGCCAATCACAGAATTGAGATCAAGAACTCTCGGTTGCAGTACTTGCTTACGACTGAAAGCAAGGATCTGCCGAGTTAAGGAGGCGGCACGTTCGCCAGCCTTGCTGATCTCGTCGAGATTGGCTCGCATCGGATCATCTGGTTCTAAGCGGCGAAGCGAAAGCTGACTGTATCCAATAATCCCAGTCAAGAGATTGTTAAAGTCATGAGCGAGGCCTCCAGCCAGGCGTCCTACAGCCTCAAGCTTCTGGGATTGCAGGAGCTGCTCTTCCAGCTCCTTGTGCTCGGCTGTTCGTTCTTCAAATCGCTTCGCCAGTTCTTCTCGCGCGGTCTGAAGAAAGGCTTCGGATTCCTTTCGGGCGGTAATGTCCATACAGAGCCCGACCATCTGCACCGGGTTGCCTCTGCGATTCCGAATCACTCCGCCTCTGCCTTCCACCCAGTGAATCTCGTCGTTGGGCCAGACGATGCGATACTCGATATCATGTTCCAATCCCTCGTCAAGAGTGCGAGCGATCGAGCGTTGGACGGCGTCGCGATCATCTGAATGGATTTGGTTGATAAATGACTCAAGCGTCCCATTGAATTCGCCGGGAGCCAGGCCATGGATTCTTTCCAGATCCTCTGACCAGTGAACCTTTCCGGTAACGATATTCCATTCCCAGAGGCCCATCTTGGCGGCAGCGATCGCGTACCGCAAACACTCTTTCTCCTTGTGGAGCTCTTCGACGGCGCGGCTGACCTCAATCAGCCGAACCGCTTTCGCTACCAGGATTGCGGGCTCGTATGGGATCTCAAGATAATCGTCGGCGCCGGTCTGTAACCCCTCAACGATGATACTGGCGTCTTTCTGGATAGCGCTGACGAGCAGGACCGGTGTGGTTGAGAGGGTCTTGTGAGCGCGAATCATGTTGCAGAATTCGATGCCGTCCACCTGCGGCATCGTGACGTCGCTTATCACCAAATCGGGATGAATCCGCTCCGCTAGCTTGAAGCCTGTGAGGGCGTCGCTGGCAGTTTGCACATTAAACCCGGCGCGCTCCAACAAACGGCTAACCAGGGCCAATTGGTCGGAATCATCATCAACCACGAGAATGCGCGGCTCTGACGAGGTCTCAATCATGATTAGTTACTTCGCTCAACTTGTGAAGCGACAAGTATTGAAGTAATGCCTCTGTTAAGGGGGTCGTCAGGCGCTCGCAAATCTTCCAGAAGTTTTGAAAGCGAGTATCTGTTCAACAAGAAGCTCGGAAAGGGGCCGAGGTGCTCGTGCCTGCTTCTCTAGCATGTGCGGAACTCCTTCGTGTGCTGAGACGAGGGGCCGAAGGGATAGGTCGATTAGTTGGTTTGTCGGGTACCTCAGCACACTAATCCAAGCATAGACCGCCAGAGAAGATTGTACGCGCTATTACCGGGAGTCCGGCGTGCAACTGACCGCCCCTCTCAATGCGGGTGAACTTGTCCCCAGTTTGCATTCTAGCACGATGAAGGCGGTACAAGTGGAACGATTTATTTTTTGGGTCAGGCTGTGCGCTTAGCTGAATTGGTGAGTTTTCTTACATTAATTGTGTTTGGGGGAGCTTTGCACAAAAGTATCTGTAGTGTTCCCCTCCCCGCGAGCGGGGAGGGGTTGGGGGTGGGGTTTAGCTTCTGCCCACCTCTCCCCGGCCCCTCTCCGCTTGCGGAGAGGGGAGACAAGATAGTTGGACCAATTCGAGAAGCCTAAGTGTCGAGGACGTCGGGCAAAATAAATGACTTCACGTTGGGATGCAGGCGGGCCCAGAGTCCTGGATTTTCGTTAAGTTGTTTAGCGCGCGTGGCTGGGTCTGTCGCAATCTCAGTGTCCAGCATGCGCCGGTAGCTTCCGCGTTTCGCAGGTGAGGTGCTGGCGTCAACAATCGATTGGACAATTCTCTTCGACTTGAGAATCGCCGCTGGGCCAAGCGTCAATATATGCGTAGCAGCCCGACACTCCGCCTCATCCGCCTCTGTCATGGCACTCCCACCAGCCTTGAACTTACCAATGTGGTGTTCGAGGATGGTCGAAGAAATTGGAATCATGCCGGCTACATCTTCCGCGGTCGCACCGGATCCCGGTCTGATATAGGCGAGATGGGAAGCGGCGTCCGGCTCTGGTCCCAGTCCGAGAAAGAAGATATCGATCTCGCCGCACGATTCCAACTTCGCCGTGTACCGCGCAAGTTCGCTTTCAAGATCGCCGGCGTCAGTTTGAATTGAGTTGAAGCTCTTTACCTTTCTAAAAAAGTCTTCGCCCAGCAACCGCTCGAAATCACGAACGAAGCTCAGCCCGTTATTCGGGCGCATCGGAGCCAGCGCATCCTGGGTAAAGACATGCAAGCGACCTAATAGCCCATCTCCTTCAGAAGTTCGCGCCAGTTCGCCCAGGAGACGATGCAGCGCCTGAGCACCGCGCCCTCCGAGTAGAATGATTACCAGATCATCACTCTTCGCTGCGGCCGCGTCTTCTATTTCCCGCAACATGGCATGACCGATAGCAGACTCACTCGGCATGATGCAGGGATCGATCTGCTGGACTGGCAGTCTGGCAAGCGATTGTTGCGGATCCGCTCCGTTTTGGCTGAGCCAAACGTTACCGCCAACGATGCGCCGTCTGATCCTATTTAGCCTGGGAGTGGTCACTTCCCGTCTCCTCCAACCGGTCGGATTCCAGAAAACCGCTTAACTGCTAGGATTATTGCAGGAATTGCCTTACCATACAACGCCGCAAACAAAAATAAAAGGAGAACATCGCCTTGGTAGTGCCGACCGATCCTCCTCCTGCCCACGCAATTGATCCTGAACTATTCTTCAGAGATGGAGAGATCGAAAAACGAAAGCCATAAACTCATCGCACATAGTCATGCTTTCTGACATCTATGATATACCGATTCATTTCAATCGTGCGGTTGCGCAGAGCTGCATCGTTCTTTTCACTGTCATCTGCTTCGGATCACAAACATCTGCTCAGACGTTGTCGCCCGCAAGTGGCGACAGTACCGTGTCGAAGGTGTGGGTCGCTGACAATGGCGACGGCACTTATAAGAACCCGATCATCCATGCCGATTATTCCGATCCGGACGTTATCCGGGTACGAGATGACTATTATCTTGTGGCGTCGAGTTTCAACTGCGCACCGGGTCTACCAATTTTGCATTCGAAGGATTTGGTCAACTGGACAATAATCGGGCATGTTTTCAAGCGTCAGCCGCCCCATGACGTCTTCAGTAAGCCTCAGCATGGGAATGGCGTCTGGGCGCCGGCAATCCGCTATCACGATGATCAGTTCTTTGTCTTTTATCCAGACCCGGACCGCGGTATGTACATGGTTAAGGCAAAGGACCCGGTTGGCCCCTGGTCAGATCCTGTTCTCGTGAAAGAAGCGAAAGGCTGGATTGATCCATGCCCGTTGTGGGACTCGGATGGTCAGGCCTACCTCGTAAATGCAATGGCCGCGAGCCGTTCGGGCATCAAGAGCGTATTGATAATTAGCCGAATGAACGCTGACGGAACGAAGTTACTCGACGATGGCGCGATCGTCTTCGATGGTCACGATCGACATCCGACGGTAGAAGGGCCAAAACTATATAAGCGAAACGGCTACTACTATATTTCCGCGCCGGCCGGGGGCGTCGAATCAGGCTGGCAGTTGGTACTGCGTTCAAGAAATATATATGGACCATACGAAGCAAAAGTCGTACTGGCCCAGGGCAACACCCCGGTCAATGGCCCACACCAGGGTGGCTGGGTTGATACGCAGACCGGCGAATTCTGGTTTATTCATTTTCAGGACAAGGGTCCTTACGGCCGCGTGGTCCACCTCCAGCCAATGCGGTGGGTGGACGATTGGCCCATCATGGGTGTTGATCCGGATGGTGACGGCACAGGCGAGCCGGTCCTGACTTATAAAAAACCGAACATAGGCCGGAGTTGGCCAACATTAAGTCCGGCTGATTCCGACGAATTCAACAACAACGCGTTGGGTTTGCAATGGCAATGGCAGGCCAATCCCGGGAGTAATTGGCTGTTTCCCGCAGATGGATTGGGATTCATTCGGATGTTCACCGTTCCGCTTCCCGATGATTTCAAAAATTTTTGGGATGTGCCGAACATCCTGATGCAGAAATTTCCCGCGCCTGAATTCACCGTCACCACGAAGGTAACTTTTTCGCCGCGCACAGATGAGGACAAAACCGGATTGATTGTGATGGGTTTAGACTACGCTTACATATCGGTAAAGAAAAAAGGGGACGGGCTACTCGTTTCCCAAACGACTTGTAAGGATGCGGAACATCAATCTGCGGAGAAGGAAAACGCCGCCACATCGGTGGCGAACAAAACTCTTTACCTGCGAGTCACTGTAACAAAGAATGCGCTCTGCAGTTTTAGCTACAGTATTGATGGAACCAGGTTCTTGTCTGTCGGCGAGCAGTTCACAGCCCGGCAAGGCAAATGGATAGGAGCAAAGGTTGGTATCTTCGCCGTTGCGAGAGGACAGACTCGTGAAGCGGGTTATGCCGATTTTGATTGGTTTAGAGTGAACTGATGGATACATCTATAAAATCCGGTGTCAAAATAAGTTTCCTTTTACTCTTGTTGCTTGTAACTCTGAGGCCGGTTAAAGCACAGACCGAACCGCTCTCAGAACGGATGGCGGCGACCGTGATGCAGCGTTGGAAGGACTCGTGGGAGACCGATACAAGTAGACCGGAAAAGTGGAGTTACGAGCAGGGAGTTGTACTAAAGGGAATGGAAGGCGTTTGGTACAACACGGCTGACGGAAGATATTTCAAGTTTATCCAACGTTCGATAGACCGTTTTGTAAACGACGACGGCACGATTAAGACTTATAAGCTCGACGAATACAACATCGACAATATTAACAACGGCAGAATTCTGCTAATGCTTTACAAGGTTACGGGTCAGGACAAGTATCGGAAGGCTGCTGTCTTGCTGCGAGAGCAGTTGAAGACCCATCCGCGTACATCCGAAAGCGGCTTCTGGCATAAGAAAATATACCCTTCGCAAATGTGGCTCGATGGTTTGTACATGGGCGAGCCGTTCTATGCCGAGTATGCTTCGACCTTCCATGAGGATGCCGACTTTGACGACATTGCCAAGCAGTTCATCTTGATGGAACTGCACGCACGAGACACCAAAACAGGCCTGCTCTATCACGGCTGGGATGAATCCAGGAAGCAGCGCTGGGCCAACCCGCGAACAGGAGTATCACCAAACTTCTGGGGCAGGGCATTAGGCTGGTATGCGATGGCACTCGTTGACACTCTGGACTATTTTCCAAAAGACCATCCCCAAAGGGGTTCGCTTCTTGCAATCTTGAAACGGTTAGCAGTAGCGATAGACAAATACCAGGATAAGAAATCCGGCTTGTGGTACCAGGTGCTCGATAAAGCCGGCGCAGAAGGAAACTACCTGGAAGCCTCAGCTTCCAGCATGTTTGTGTACGCCCTGGCCAAGGCGGTACGCGAAGATTACTTACCTGCCTCTTACCTCAGCGTGGCGCGGAACGGTTATCAGGGAATCGTCAAACAGTTCATCGAAACCGAAGCTAACGGCCAGGCTAATCTCAAAGGCACGGTGAGCGTTGGCGGGCTGGGTGGGAATCCTTATCGCGACGGAAGTTATCAATACTATTTGAGCGAGAAAGTCGTGACCAACGATCCCAAAGGCATAGGCGCATTCTTGTTGGCCAGCTCTGAGATGGAAGTGGCTGCCGGCCAGTTTCCGGGTAAGGGCAGGACGGTCACATTGGATTATTATTTCAATAGCGAGACCAGGAAAGATGCAAACGGACAACTCGCGCCGTTCCATTACAAATGGGAAGAAATGCCCAATAGCGGCTTCTCGCTTTGGGGACATATTTTTCGAAATCTTGGCGCTACGACTACTTCGCTAACGGTTGCCCCCACGGCTGATAACCTAAAGAAAACCGATATCTACATAATCGTTGATCCGGACACCAAAGAAGAAAACGACAACCCGCACTATGTAGAGCAGCAAGACATCAAAGCAATCAGCAACTGGGTGAAGGCCGGAGGCGTTTTGGTGTTGATGGCGAATGATTTCGGCAATGCCGAGTTGGATCACTTCAGTCAGCTGGCAAAAGAGTTTGGTATTCAGTTTAATAAGGACAGCCGGAACAAGGTGCCTGGTAACGATTTTGCGATGGGACTGATAACCGTTCCCGAGAAACACCCGATCTTCAAAACGGCAAGAAGGCTTTACCTGAAAGAGATCTGCACACTTTCTGTTGTGCCGCCTGCCAAATCCACGGTCGAGGACAAAGGCGATGTGATTATGGCCGTGTCAAAACTTGGGAAGGGAACTGTGTTTGTGGTTGGGGATCCCTGGTTCTATAACGAATATCTTGACGGGCGAAAATTGCCTCCGGATTTTGACAACTTCAAGGCCGCACAAGACCTGTCAAGGTGGCTTATTCAGCAGTCGCGAAGATAAAATAATCTAGAATTATGCGAATTAAGGATGTGGCGCGGGAGGCGGGTGTTTCAACTGCGACCGTTTCTCACGTTATCAACAACACAAAATATGTCACCGACGTCACGCGCGAACGAGTACTGCGGGCCATCAAGAGTTGCGACTATTACGCCAACGCGCACGCCCGCACGCTTGCTTCCGGCCGCAGTAACATCATCGGTCTCCTGGTCTCAGACATCTCTAACCCATTCTTTCCAGAGTTGGTGAAGAGTATTGAGGACGCGGCCTTTGAATGTGGCTACAACGTGATTCTGGTTAATACGAATTATGATGCTAAACGGGCCGCAGACTATGTGCGCCGGTTGATCGAGCTCAACGTGGCAGGCGTCGCCTTGATGACGACCGAACTCGACTCCAACTTGATTGAGGAGCTCGCTCGCAGAAAGGTTCCAGTCGTCCTTCACAATGTCGGAATCACAGGCGAGCACATGAGCGATGTTTTGGTGGACTATGCGAGTGGAATCGAAGAGGCTGTGGAACATCTCGTCTCACTGGGTCATAAAAGAATCGTCCATATTGCCGGCCCAGGACGTTTCCGCTCGGCCGTGATCAGGCGCCAAGCCTTTCTTGATTCTGTTGCTCGGCATCTTCCCAACTCCCCAACGCCGGCGATCTACGAAGGCGATTTTAGGTTTGACGGAGGACGCCGGGCAGCGGGCGAGATCCTGGCGGCAAAAGAGTTTCCCACAGCCGTGGTAGTAGCCAACGATATGATGGCGCTTGGCGCGATGCATGAATTCCGCGCCGCCGGCATCTCTATACCTGAAGGCATTTCCATCGTGGGTTTCGACGATATTACTTTCGCGGCCCTTTCCCAGCCGCCGTTGACAACTGTTTGTTCTCCGCGTGCTGAAATTGGAAGAAAGGCCATTCAAGGCCTGATGTCAACTATCAAGCAAACAGCGGGGTCAGGTGAAGAGGTGCGGGTTCGAACGTATCTGGTTACCCGGGGAACGACGGCACCCCCACCACTCAGTACGCCTTTGCAAGGTGCCCGTGGGAAGATTTCAGGGGGCTGAAGCGCGAATAAACAAAGCTTGACGATAAGCAGTTCGTGAATTACTATGCGGCGCAGCACGCGAAAGGCATCTAGCAGCCGGCCACGAAGCTGCAATTCGCAGGTTCTCTTAACAGGTTAACCGCAGCCAGGCTTTTTGCGAGATCTGCACAAGCGGGACGCCTTCTTTTAATAAAAGGCCTAAAACTTCTAGCTGAAGGTTCAACAGCCTGGAACAAGCTAGTACTGCATTGTTCAGGCAAGTTTTTGGGGCAAAAGTTAAGCGGTTAACTAATAGGTTTTTAGGCGAAAGAGGCGGTCAAGCGGGATTGGGATGGATTGCATTGTTCCTCTTACAAAGGGCGTGCTCTCAGAGCACAGCTGAGGCTTCACAGGTTGATTCGCTCAACGCTGCTGCGTCGCGTCACCTGAATTTGAAAAACCATTACACCCGTCACCGTGGTGTTGTAGCTGTAGAAGAAAGGATTATGGCCATGGTTAACGACAGAGTTTCCCAAATTGTTCAGGTTGCGCTGCTACTCCTGACGCTCTCTGTCTTCGCGAGCGCACAGGAATTTCGAGGTTCTCTTCAGGGTAAGGTCACTGATCCAAACGGCGCCGTTGTCCCCGGTGCAACCGTGACCATCAAGAACCTGGGAACAAACGCCGAGTCGACGGTAACCACCAATGAGCAAGGCAGCTATTCCTTTCCCTTCTTGCAACCCGGCAAGTACACGGTGGTCGTCGCAAGCCAGGGATTTAATACTTCGACAAATGAAGAGATCGAGATTCGCGTTGCCGACAAGCTAACCCTGGATGTGCAGTTACAAGCAGCCGGTCTCACCGGAATGGTCACCGTTGTTTCAACTCAGGCGCTCGAAACCGGTTCGGTAAGTACCGGTTCTGTTATTGAGGGTAGACAGATCAGCGAATTGCCTCTGACTGAAGGGACGGCTTACCAGTTGGCGACTCTGGCGCCAGGCATTGTTTACACTGGCAACCCGCAGTTTACGGCTCCTATTTCAAACGGTAACCTCGCCGCGTTTCGTTCGAACGGAGCGCCGCCACAAAACCAGATCACTCTCGACGGTTCTCCGAATTACGCGTTTGATGGAGCGGTTGGTTTTTCTCCGCCGGCCGATGCGGTACAGGAATTCAAAATTCAGACCAACAGTTTCGATGCACAGCAGGGCTATTCTGCAGGCGCTACTGTCAATGTCGCGGTCAAGAGCGGCGGAAACGATCCTCATGGGTCAATTTACTACTTCAATCGTGATAGAAGTCGCTCGGCTAACAACTTCTTTTCCAATCGGAGTGGGCAGGGTCGCCCGGTCAGGACCTATCACCGCTTTGGCGGAGTAATCAATGGCCCGGTGTACCTCCCGAAGATCTACAACGGTCGCGACAAGACATTCTTTCTATTTTCGTACGAGCGCCTGAAAGACAATGTCGCGGAGCCACAACTCTTCACCGTTCCAACTGTGGCAATGAGGGCCGGTGATTTTTCGGAGCTGATTGTTAACCGGTCCAATATTGCGAATTCGGCAAACACAGTGATCTATAACCCATTCTCGGGAGCGACAAGCGGAAACAATGTCGTGCGGACATCGTTTGGCTGTCCCACCTCCGGGGCGGTCCCAGTAGGTTCCAATTGCAACAAGATTCCATCGACGCTCTTCAATCCAGTAGCGGCGGCGCTCATGAAGTTTTATCCGCTACCGAACATCGCGGGCACCGCGAATGGAACTCAGAACAATTATTTCAACAACGTCATCCGTCACGAGAATTACCGCGCCTGGCTAACGCGAGTCGATCATCGCATCAATGAAAATCAGTCAATCTTCGGCAAGTACTACCACAGCTTTAACCCCGAGGATCGATACGACTGGGCAGCAGGCGAATCGAACAGCGTGATTAATGGCACATCCATCACTCAAGGCTTTGAGGACCGCACCAACGATGGAGGCAACCTCGATTACACAAACGCTATTTCGTCCTCGACGGTCATCGATATTCGGCTTAGCTTTAACAAGTTCACGCAGGAGCGGCATCCGGGTCTATTCGTTGATCCGTCTACTTTTCCTTTTGCACCGCAGGCAATAGCTGCGTTCCGTGGTTATCAGTACTTTCCAATGATCGAGATCAGGAATCTGGATGCGACGCGACCCATCCGTTCGGATCTTGGTTCTATGCGAGCCGACTGGAATTCTGGCCGACTTCGTCCATTCATGATGGGGTCGCTGCAGCCGGTTGTGACCAGGATAATCGGGAATCACACGGCGCGCGCCGGATATGATCTGAGGGTAGTCCGCGAGAATTTCATCAGCAACGGATATCAGGGAGGTCGACTCTTCTTTGACGGCACCTACACCAGTCCAGCTTCCAACTCTTCGACAGCATTGCGGAATGCTTTCGGACGCGACGTGGCTGCGTTCTTGCTGGGCGTGCCTACGACCGGGTCCGGCTCAACGGCGAGTCAGCTCGACAACTCGATCAATTACTCGGCGCAATCCGTTTATCACGGGTTTTTCTTCCACGACGATTGGCGAGTGACACCAAAGCTGACTCTGAACCTTGGGCTACGTTACGAACTGGAAGGCGGTTTGACCGAACGCTTTGACCGCATTCAGCGAGGCTTTGATCTAACGACACCGAGTCCGATTGAAGCCGCGGCAAGGGCAGCGTACACAACGGCCTTCAACGCTAACCCAAATAACTTCGTAGTTACACCCGACCAATTCCATGTGCTCGGTGGCTACACCTTTGCCGACAACAACAATCGCACCGCCTGGAACACTGACAAGAGCAATCTCCAACCGCGTTTTGGTATTGCCTACGCGGCAAATTCAAAGACCGTGTTACGCGGCGGATTCGGCATCTTCATGGCGCCACACCAGATTGAGATTCAGGCCAGCCCACTGCAAGCGGGCTTTGCTGGCTCGACACCTTTTGTCGCCACGAACAACAACGGTCTCACGTTCGTCGCAAACCTGACCAACCCATTTCCGAACGGCGCTACACCCTCTCCAGGTGCAAGCCTGGGATTACTGACCGCCACAGGAGTTGATGTTGGCTCTTCCACGGCGCCTATCCTTTCGGTTGATCGTAAGAATCCGAAGTTCGCACGTATGGTTGTTGGTATTCAACGAGAACTTCCGGGTCACTTCGTCTTCGAAGCCAACTTCATTAACGCCTGGGGTTACGATCTCGGGGTTGCCAAGAATCTGGATTTCGTACCGCGCTCCTTCTTGGCGAGCGACCCGACCGCGGATGCGACCGTGAATACTTTTCTCTCGGCGACGATTCCCAATCCGTTTCGCAACTTGATGCCGGGTGGCAGTCCACTTAACACTGCCTCGACCATAACTCGTGCCCAGTCACTGCTTCCGTTCCCACAGTTCCCTAATCTATGGATCGAGCAGTCCAATGGCTCGAATAGATACAAGGCTCTACAGTTGCAGTTGACACAGCGGTTCTCGAGCGATTTAACCTTGTCGATGACTTACACGCGTTCAAAGCTGCGGGAAAAGTTGGGTTACCTGAATCCGTCTGATACTGACCTTGAGGATCGAGTTTCTGTTGACGATCGACCGAATCGCTTCACGCTCTCTACTGTTTACCGGTTCCCGATCGGGAATGGCAGAAGGTTTGGAAACCACATGAACCGATTTATTGATGCCTTTATCGGTGGCTGGCAGCTCAATGGCACTTACGAGTGGCAAAGTGGTGAGCCATTCCTGCTGAGCCCTACTCAAGTCTGGTATTTCGCGGGCGACATAACTCAGGTACAGAGTCATACCGGAGAGAATAACGGTCAGGGTCAGAAGTTTGGCATCGATATTCCGGCCTTTGACACCACTGGCATCGTCAGGCTGAATAATTTCAACACTGGTCTGCGGAACGTTCCGACAACACTGGATAACCTGCGCAACCAGCCGTTTCTAAACGTCAATCTGTCTGTCTCGAAGAACTTCAACTTCAGCGAGGGAAAGAAGCTGCAGCTCCGGGCGGAAGCGCTGAACGCGTTTAATCATCCCTATTTTGGCAGCGGTATTGGTCTGGACCCCAACACCCCGGGAAGCTTTGGGATAGTGACCACTCAACGAAATAACCCTCGTGATATTCAACTCGGGGTGAAATTCGTCTTCTGATGGCCTTGGGCCAGCTGCGGAACATTCTGTTTCCCCCACGTGAGCCGCCCCGGATTAGCAATCTGGGACGGCTCGCGTTCAGTCTCCAGAACAAGCATCGGAGTACCGGCAGGCGGCGAGACTTAAAATGAAAAGGGCCCGAGGTTTTGCTGTCATTTCATTTCTCGGTGCGCTGATCTGTCTGCAGAGTGAAGGTGCGGCCCCGCACGATTGGAGGTTGGATGCAGTGCGTGCTGGCGTCACGGTCACTGCGCCAATCAGGTGGGAGGATTGTCTCAAACAAACTCCTGAGTGGTATCGCAGCGAGGAGGCTGCACGAGTTGCTGATAACGTCGTGTCTTATCAGCGTGAGCTCGGCGGCTGGCCCAAGAACATCGACATGGCGGTGGCGTTGACTGAAAAGGATCGCACCAGCCTCGCCAGGCAAAAGCAAGAAGATGACGCAACAATCGACAACGGC
>DATBSH010000284.1:0-6865 GCA_036559885.1 Pyrinomonadaceae bacterium | reverse complement strand
GCAATCTTTACGCCCAGTCCGCCGGCAATTTCGTACCCCATACAGGAGTTACCATATTCGAGGTGGTAGCCTTTCGGATCACGTGTGCGCCAGAGTTTGTGCAGATCTCCCGGAAGACTACCTGCGGCGCAGACCACCACGTCATTTGGTTTGGAAAACTGGTTGACTATTCCGATGACCTCACTTTGGCTGATTGGTGGCCCAATTCGCCTGTCGAATAATCTGTCGGTCTCGGCGTGCCACTGCTCTTTGAAGGATGCAATGCGTGATGCACATTCATCGGAGACTCGATAACCCTCAAGTCCCGTACGTAGTTCGTCCAACGTAACGCGAGCATCTGACACGAGAGGCAGTGCCGCATGTTTATGAGCGTCGAACTCAGCTGCGTTGATGTTAATGAATCTAACGTTTGGGTTCTGGAACGCCGTCTTGGATGCCGTAGTAAAATCACTTAGACGAGTGCCGACTGCTAACACCAGATCAGCCTCTCGAGCCAAGACGTTCGCTCCCGGGGTTCCGGTCACTCCCACTGCATCAAGGTTTTGTGGATGGTCCCAGGGGAGTGCGCCCTTACCTGCCATGGTCTCTCCAACCGGAATGCCCGTTTGTTCGACCAACCTCGCGAGTGATTCGTTCGCTTCGCTATAGATGACACCGCCACCAGTAATTATGAAGGGCTTCTTCGACTCTCGTATCCATTCTATGGCCCGCGCGAGAAGTATTCGATCGGCCATGGTGCGGGCAATATGCCAAACTCTTTTCTCAAAAAGTTCGTTTGGATAATCCCATGATTCGGCTTGCACATCCTGCGGCAATGCCAACGTCACTGCACCAGTACTAGCGACGGAGGTTAAGACACGAGTGGCTTCTAACAAAGCGGAGGGCAATTGATCAGGTCTGTTAATGCGATCCCAGTAACGCGAGACAGGTTTGAATGCGTCGTTGACCGAAATATCCTGCGTTTGTTCCGACTCCAGTTGTTGCAACACAGGGGCTACATTGCGGCGCGCGAAGATGTCACCTGGCAACAGCAATACGGGCAGGCGATTTATCGTAGCTGTCGCTGCGCCGGTGATCATGTTGGTAGCGCCTGGACCAATTGATGAGGTGCAGGCGAACGCAGCCAATCGATTTTTCATCTTCGCGTAGGCAGTGGCTGTGTGGACCATCGCCTGTTCATTCCGAGCGAGGTAGTAACGAAAAGACTCGGTCTGTTGCAGCGCTTGTCCAACCCCGGCCACGTTGCCATGACCAAAGATGCCCCAGACGCCAGCAAAAAAAGGTTTCTCAATTCCGTCGCGTTCGACGTATTGATTCTTGAGAAAGGCGATGAGCGCCTGTGCTGTGGTTAATCTGCGCGTTTGCATAGTTTGATTTGAGATCGCCTGAAATATCCTTTGAAGTGCAAAGGTTATCCACCGATTACGCAGATAACGCAGATTTCGAAACACTCAGCCCCACGGCGTCTGCTCAAAATCTGCGTAATCTGCGTAATCTGTGGATAACTCTACTCCAGCTGCCGACAACACTCCGCTATCAAACTGAAGTCACGTCCGCGCCACGATTCCTGAGCAGCAACCGTCCGATCAACCGTCCAGCGTTGATGGATGATCGATCCTGTAGCCTGCGCAACAACAAAAGGGTCCTCTGGTCCAGGGTAGAGCACATTCCGACCCACTAAAGCGCCGCGTACGTTTGATCCAGAATTCAACCCAGCCTCGATTTCTCTCAAAAGCGGCGTCGCGTCGCCAACCGACTCACCTCCCAACAACAATATCGGTAAAGTAGTGGACCGGGCGACAACCTCGTAGTTGTCACAGTAAGGCAATTTCAGCCACAGATAACAGCTACTGTCGCCCAGGGCAGTTGCTACCCCAACAATTTTCGCTAGCGCTTCCGACGTTTTGACGACACGGTAACCACCATTGCTCTTAGCGACGGGCAACGGTTCGAGGAATGTTGGCAAACCAAGGGCATTCAGTTCTGTTATCGCTTGTGCGCAATACATCAGAGTCCTGAGCGACTCAGGCTCCTCATCGCAGATGCGCAATAACAGTTTTGCTCCATCCAACTTCATTGCAGCACAAGCATTCGCTGAGGGACCGGTGATCGGATCATCTATCTCCCAACTAGCGCCCGCTAGTCCACCCCGATTGAGACTGGCGATGAGTAGTCTGTTATCCAGCAATGCTGGACCACCGGCTTCGGCAAATAGTGAGTGAAGGACCAGCAGGTCTTCAAGAATATCCATCGAAGCCATCACACCATCTACCTTATCGCACTGCAGGACCCGGACGATGCGTGCGAGGTAACTGTGGCGATCAGCCATCCTGAGCGCATCGTCCCCAACTTTGGTCACACGGCGAGCTGGATGATCCGCTGCAAGGATGTTAAGCCTGCCATCGGATGAGAGAGTCTTACGTCGCCTACGTGACTTTGCGATACGAGCCGCATGACCCAGATCATCCATTCGTATTTGGGTTATCTTCGCCAGTGCTGAAACTGGGAGAAATTCTTTTTCGTCAAAAGCCTGCACTAAAACCCTCCTCGCTCTTCAATAAAACTAAGCGCTTCCTGTTCATACGGCATAAAGTTCGCGCAGCCGTGGCGAGTGACAACGATAGCGCCGCAGGCATTTCCCATACGTGCTGCGCGGTGCCAATCCCAACCCTTCAAATAGCCATATAGAAATCCACTTGCGAAGGCATCACCAGCGCCCAGCACGTTGTGCACCTCAACCGGAAACGTTGCTGCCTCGATTTGCTCGCCACCTTTCAGGTAGACAGTAGTTCCCTCTCCACCACGCTTGAGTGCAAGCGCTTCCGGACCCTCACTGAGAATTCGTTCAGCGGCCTCCGACACATCGCCGCTGACACGAGCTCCGGAGACTTGGGAATGTTCTACACTTACTGAAAGGTCTTCACTTAACGCCCCGGCCTTCACTTCGTCTGCTGTGCCAATCACAAGGTCAGTCAAACGCAAGACTGAACGAACGGTTACACCAAAAGCCCGCGCGTCGTGCCACTGATCGGGACGAAAATCAAGATCAAGAACTACTTTGGTCCCGCAGGATTGAGCCCGCTCCGCGGCAAAGATCGTGGCACTGCGACTTGGTTCTCGGCTCAAACCGGTGCCGGATATCAACAGGGCTCGACAGTCCCCGATGGGCGCAGCCAAAACATCCTCAAAGGTGAGCTCGATGTCAGCACAATTGTCTCGGTAATAGACCAGTGGAAATTTATCGGGTGGCTCGATTCCCAGAATCACCGCGCTTGTGCGATGCCCTTTCTTACGAGGAATGAAATCTTTAACGACACCCTCTTGCTCCAGGAAGTGCAGTAGGAAATCGCCGACCGGATCCACGCCGACAGCGGTCAGCAGCACGGAGCGAAGGCCCAATCGCCGGGTCCCCACGCTAATATTGGTAGGACAACCCCCAACGTAAGCAGCGAAACTTTTTATTTCAGGGAAAGGCGCTCCGATGTCATTGGCGTAAAGGTCGATAGAACTGCGGCCCATTAGTAGAATATCGAAGCGTCGATCCGTCGTCATCTGGCGTTGGCACCTCGTACAAGCGGAACACGCGGGTCCGTCTCTTTCCAGGATTGCCTTACCCAGGCGTAATTGGGATCGTCCGAAGCAGCCATCGAACGGGCGCTGCCGGCGAGTGCATTAAGGTAATAAACATTGTACCCGTGCGCAGCCACCACCGGGTGATAACCTTCAGGAATAAGCACCAATTCACCATCCCTTACGGTCAGAGTTTCGTCAATGCGCCCATCCGGCGTATAGACTCTCTGAATCGCATACCCTTCCGGTCGATCGATCTTGTAATAGTAAATCTCCTCTAGATCTACCTCGACGGGTGGTTGGTGAACATCGTGCTTGTGTGGTGGGTAGCTTGACCAATTACCACTCGGTGTATAGACCTCGACCAGAAGCAATCGTTGCGCTGGAAACTCCGGTTTTAGAATGTGATTGATTTGTCGCGTGGCATTTGCACCGCCACGAACTTCAACTTCAACTTCCTCGGGCGCAATGAATCGCGCTGGAAATTTTTCTTCCGCGCGCGAAAAACAGAATGCTAGTTCACAATCCGTTTCCGCTCGCACGCTGAATTCTGTTTCAATCGGCAGGTAGAGCGCGGTCGGCATTCCCTCGAAGACATTTCCGCGACTGCCAAATTCTTTCCAGGCTCCCGCTGACGATTTTACGGAGCATCGTCCGCCCAGGACGACAATACCTAATTCAGATGCATTGGTTTCGCTGGAGAAAACTTCTCCACGTAACATTTTACGAATGCGACAAGTCAAATAGTCGAATCCGGTAGACTGAGGAGTAATACACAGCGACTCCCCAGATTCCTTAAGTGCGTTAGGTTTTATTATTAGCTCACTCATACCGGCACCTAGGCGTCACGCCTGACGAACGCGAATCTTTCGGAACAAAGTACTAAGTACAAAGTACAGCTCATCTTCCTATGTTATCTGTGGCTGAGGCA
Source organism: Pyrinomonadaceae bacterium (assembly GCA_036559885.1). Lineage (GTDB taxonomy): Bacteria > Acidobacteriota > Blastocatellia > Pyrinomonadales > Pyrinomonadaceae > PSRF01. The sequence continues at coordinate 2,364 of DATBSH010000284.1, read as the reverse complement.
AAGCTCCGGGCGAAATCAGAACCTTAATCGCTTCTTTTCGCTCGCAAAGATCGAATGCTTGTTTCCACGCTTCCAGTGGTAGTGCATGAGTAATGAGATCGTCCAGTCTTATGGCTCGCTGATTTAGAATCTTCAATAGCCGGTGCCAGGTTGACACTGAATAAGCCACGGAACCAACTACGTGAAGTTGTTTGTGCAGTATCTGATCGAAGTTAAGTGTAATCTCTCGACCGGAAATTCCAACTTGCGTGTATCTGCCCAGGCGCCGGAGTGCTTCAAAGCAGCTACGAATCGATGCGGGCGCTCCAGAGCATTCGAACGCAACGTCAACACCCATCCCATTTGTCTCCTCCGCAACCACAGACATTAGATCCTGCTCATTTACGTTTACGACCAAACTTGCACCCATCTTTTTCGCAGCTTCCAGTCGCAACGTGTCATCACTAAGACCCGCAACGATCGTTTTGATCCCTTCGGCGGCAAGAATCTTTAGGCACATCAGTCCAATCGGGCCGGGTCCCGAAATTAGAGCCACGTCGCCGAGTCTAACGTTTGTCAACTCGGTAGTTGCCTGCACGGCGCAAGCAAAGGGTTCGCACAAGGCGGCCTCAGCTAAGGAAAAACCGTCGGGTATTCTATAAGCCTGATCACGACGTACCACTGCATAACGAGCGAGTGCACCATTAACGCCGTGCCCCATCCCACGTCTTTGCGAGCAAAACATAAACTGTCCCATGCGACAATAAATGCATTCTCCGCACATCACAGCAGACGCTGGTAAGACGGTTACCTTTTCGCCGCATGCGATGTCTTTAACGTTCTTTCCGGTTTCAACAACGACGCCTGCAAATTCGTGACCGAGTATCACCGGAGGATAATTTTTGAAGGTATCGTGGTAAACGTGAAGATCGGTACCACAAACGCCGCAATTACTTACTTCGATCTTAACTTGCTCAACCCCACAAGCTGGTTCCTCTACCTCAAGCAAATCTACATTACCCACGCCTGACTCATATTTGACCAAAGCTTTCATGGTTATTCTTTATCGCGAATTGGAATGAAACGCTCCGTTCGCAATTTCGCACCAACTCCAAACGAGAGCGAGTCAACTAAACTGCTTGAATGACGTTCAGCCTAAGTTAAGACCAGATCCAGATTATCACATACATCCCCACGCAAAGGCTGCGGAGAATTTGCTATATGGCCTTTGGCAAAGGGGGTACTACGGAAAGATTCTATTGAACGAAGGTGCTAGAGACTTCGCGGATTTCTTTCAAGGAAATGTGAATGTTATGGGTCCGCTGTCAACTGGAAATCTATCACTGAATCACCTCGGCACGCTCAAATTCTTGTTCGCAATTAAGTGGGGCGACATCGACTTCGCTTCTCTGACGCTGCATATCAGACGTTCCATTTATATGCGCACGATGGGAAAGTGTAAATCGCCAACGGAAGAAGGATTTGCCTTTGTCCAAATATGTGGTTACGGAACTAATGTATTGGCGGCAACAAAGTAAATATCGAGAGTCTAAAGACTGGGTGTTTGCGAGTCCGCATATGCAAGGTCGGTATCCGTACTGGCCGGCGATGTTGCTCACCAGGACCATTAGACCAGCTGCGGTTCGAGCAGGAATCGAGAAAAAGATTGGTTGGCATACTTTTCGGCATACATATTCGACGATGTTGGTATCCAACGGTGAGAACGTGAAAGTGATACAGGAATTAATGCGTCATGCGAGCAGTCGCTCTACACTCGAGATTTATTCTCAGGCCCGGACCGCGGACCAGCGTGCGACCCAACAACGCGTGATGGAAATGATTTTTCCGGAAGATCTCAATCGCGATCTGTCGATTAGGGAAGGTGATTTAGAACATTCTGGTGTTACGTTCGAGTGGGTTAATTAGGAGTTTTTTCCGTCGTGAATGGAGCGTTTTGGAGCGGCGGCGAACGTGTATCGGAGAGCTAAGTTATTGAAAGGATTGGTAGGCGCGTGGGGATTTGAACCCCAGACCCCTACCGTGTCAAGGTAGTGCTCTACCCCTGAGCTACGCGCCTACAGTGATTGTCAAAACGTTGGTCAACTGACGTAAGGAGCCCGAAAGTAACAAAGCGCCTTAAGACCTGTCAAGCACGGTCCCTTTACACCCCAACCATCTGACATTCCTCATTTGACGCTTCTCATTTTTCATTCTTCGTAGCCAAATTTGACTACAAATACCCGTTTTGGACACATGAAACTTTCTTACTTGAAATCGCTCGATCAATGTACTTGCTTGACCATCCCGCGAATTGCTTCGACTACCATCGCAGGTTGCTCTGCCTGAACGAAGTGACCGCTCTTATCCGTGATGATGTGCTTGCTG
>DATBSH010000283.1:0-11401 GCA_036559885.1 Pyrinomonadaceae bacterium | reverse complement strand
CTCGTTACCACCCCAATCGACTTTTGAGGCAAAGCTGACGAATACAGCCTTGGGGTGCAGTGACTTATCACCGCTTTCATAGGCTGCGACTTGTCGCAGCTACCGAGATGCGGCACCAAGATGCCGCAGAGCAAGTCGGTGACAAATCACCGCGCTCCAAAGGCGACGATCCGTTTCGAATCGTTGAACCAAACCGCTCTCAAATGGGTTGCGAGGTGCGGCGAATATTAAAAGACCACTCCTTACTCAGTCAATGTAGACTCTTGGGACACGCGAGCTGATACCGCAGGTGACTTCATAGGAAAGAGTTCCAGCAATACGCGCCAAATCCTCAGCTGTGACTTGCAACTCCGACTCAGGTTCGTCCGCTCCGAGTAGCGTCACCTTATCGTCAAGCTGAACTCCCGCGATTCCAGTAACGTCGACCAGTGTCAGGTCCATGGATACGCGACCTACAACAGGCGCATAAGAATGCCGTACGATCACGTGGGACCTGTTGGATAGACCACGAAGATATCCATCGTGATAACCGATGGGTACCGTAGCAATCAGACTTCGGCGAGACGCCTCAAACGTGCAGCCATACCCAATGGTCTCACCGGGGGGCACCCACTTCAGCAAAGATATTCTTGAGTGGACTGACATCACCGGTTGCAACTCAGGATCACCAACTGACAAAGGCAAGACGTCGCGCCACAGGCCGTACAAGACCCCGCCCGGTCGCACCATGTTCCCCCAACTCTGTTTTTCGCCATAGATTGCAGCGGAGTTCGCCAGATGAAAATAGGTTGGGTTGTGACCATGTTGCCTGAACAACGATACAGCTTGGTCGAACCGGCGAATCTGTTGATGCGTGAGCGGCCGGCAAGACGCATCATCCGCTGCCGCGAAATGAGTAAGTACTCCATCTATCCTTAGGTTCTTAAACTGATCTGCTGCAGAAATAAACTCACTTAGTTCGTCGAACCTCACGCCCAGTCGTCCCATACCGGTATCAACCTTTACGTGAACATCCGCGACAACACCGGCGTCAGCGGCGGCTTGATTCAACGACCTCAGCATGTCGAGATGGTAAGCAACGGGCGTCAGTCGATGCTGAAGACAAAGAGCAGCCTGCTGCTTCCAAAAGCCGCTCAAACACAGGATCGGTTGCCGGATTCCTGCATCGCGTAGTTCCAGACCCTCTTCCGGCAATGCAACACCGAACCAATCGGCACCTTCACGTGCCAATCGCCCTGCACACTGTGCTGTTCCGTGTCCGTAGGCATTAGCTTTGACAACGGCCATTACCTTCGTGTCGAGACCGACACGTTTTTTGACTGATTTGAAATTTGCCGCGAGATTGTCGAGATTAATCTCGGCCCAGGTGGGACGATGTCCGAGGTGTTTACTAGTCACGCTTCTGGAGGATACTGAAGCTAAGAGCCAGGGGCAAAGGGCGGAACGCAAAGAGCAAATCGCTTTTCCGCTTAGCTCTTTGCCCTTTGCGCTTTCACTCGCGATAGAGATTGTCGAACCGCATGCTCGAAGGGGTAAAGCGAAGGTCTACGGATCCGGTCGGACCATTACGCTGTTTGGCAATAATCAACTCAGCGATATTCTTCCTGTCTTCAGGCATGCTCTCTCGCTCTTCCGCGCTCTTGTACTGTTCCTCACGGAAGATGAACGCAACAAGATCGGCGTCCTGTTCGAGTGCGCCAGACTCACGCAAGTCGGCTAGTTGAGGCCGGTGGTCAGACCGAGCCTCTGGAGCACGCGACAACTGCGATAAGGCAACTACGGGAACATTAAACTCCTTCGCGAGGTGCTTCAGCTCGCGGGAGATCTGCGACACCTCCTGTTGACGCGATTCGAACTTCCGACTATGTGAAGACATCAGCTGAAGATAATCGACAATAATCAAGTCGAGACGCTTCTGTTCGGCTGCTAGCCGTCGAACCTTACCGCGCATCTCAAGAATGTTAATAGACGGTGAATCATCAAGGAAGATCTTCGTGTCGGCCAAGGTCCCCAGCGACTTTGCAATCTGGGCCCATTCCGGACGAGTTAGGAAGCCAGTTCGGAAACGTTGCGCGTCGATATTGCCCTGCGAACAAAGCATGCGCATAACCAGAGCCTCTTTCGCCATTTCTAACGAGAAGATGGCCACCACTGCTCCTGCTTTCAGGGCAGCGTTCTCGGCCAGCATCAAAGCGAAGCTGGTCTTTCCCATTGATGGTCGCGCCGCCAGAATGATCAGATCTGACGCCTGCATTCCAGAGGTAAGCGTGTCGAGATCGCGGAAGCCGGTTGTGAGGCCGGTCAACATGTTGGAGCGACCTTCCATCTCTTGCACTTTTTCCAGCAATCGTTCGGCAATTGGTTTGACGTGCTCAAGTCCTTTTCGGATTCGCTCGTCAGCAATAGCAAAGATATGTTGCTCCGCATGATCCAGAATGACTTCCGGTTCGTCTTCCTGCACTGTTGCTTCAGCGATGATCTGATAAGACGTGCGAATGATCATTCGAAGCAGATACTTGCCGTGGACGAGTTTGGCGTAACTGTCGAGCTTGTCGATTCGAGGCATACCGACAGTAAGCGCAGCAATGTCGCCGACGCCTCCCACAAAGTGCAACTGACCTTGTTGGCGCAACACTTCAGCCAGGAAGATGGGATTGATCTCGGAGCCCGCGTTGAATAGTTCAATCATCGCGTTGTAGATCTTTTTGTGCGACTCAAGATAGAACGCATCGACATCCAACAATTCAATGGCCTGCGCCATTAAAGAGTTGTCAATAAGGATTGCGCCGAGGATTGCGCGCTCACCATCGGCACTGTGGGGAAGTTGCTCGGGAGCTTGAATGCGGGTGGCTGACATATTGATGCGTGAACAAACGTCGGGATGAAATATATAGCAGCGAACATAGGCTTACAATGGTTTTCGCCGCTTTATCTTTTGAATCGTGTGGGGAAAGAGTAAGCCGCAGATTTCCACAAATGAACACAGATCAAAAATAACGATTTGTGGAAGAGCTTCCGCTCAGCCCTAATTGCTGATCAGTGTGTATCTGTGAAGATCTGCGGCTAGTTTCTTTCGATCGAGTAAAGGATCACTCCGGGGGTTGGGCGGCCTGCTCCTGATCCTGCATCTGGCGGTTCAATTCGGCTTCCTGTTCAGGGGTCATGTGACCGACAATCACTTCACCCTCAGGAACAACTTTGACCTGAAGATCGACGGACACTTCTCTGTGCAACCTAACGGGAACGGTGAAATCGCCCAGGCGTTTCAATGGTTCCCGCAAGTGAATACGATGGCGATCGATTTCATAACCTCGTTCCTGCAAAGCTTCGGCGAGATCCATTGACGTGACGCTTCCGTACAGGGCTCCTTGTTCTCCAGCTTTTCGCTTGAACTCAAGAACCAACGAGCGCATCTGATCAGATTGCGCCGCAGCCGTTGAGCGCTCTTTGGCTTCCTTCTTTAAGAGTGCCGCTCGTTCCTGCTCAATTCCGCGTACGTTTCCCGCTGTGGCTTCTACGGCGAGGTTTCGAGGCAGCAGATAGTTGCGAGCATATCCCGCTCGAACCCGAACGATCTCGCCTCGAGCACCCAAGTCATCGACGTCTTCACGTAACAAAACCTTTGTGTGTGCCATTACAGTTCCTCACTTCTCAATCTGTGGTGTACGGGAGCAACGCGATGTTGCGAGCTCGCTTGATCGCTTCCGCCAGCATGCGTTGGTGCGTCGCGCAATTACCGGAGATACGTCGGGGCAGAATCTTGCCACGCTCAGGGAGGTAGTTCTGGAGTAGTCGCACATCCTTGAAATCGATCAGATCTGTCTTGTCGATACAAAAGCGACACACGCGGCGACGGTGTATTCGCCTGCCGCCGCCTCGACCCATCGAGCGTCTATCCTGATCATCATCATTATCGTATCCGCCACCGCGCGGGCGGTCTTCATAGTTCGTTGACATATTGTTCCTCTAAATCTCGGTTTTTATTGATTACGCTCGCACTATTCGCCACTGGCTTCTGCGAAGTCTACCCCGCCGGCTCGACGTGGCGCTGAAGCCGCCGTCGGGCGTTTCGCGGCCTTTCGCGTTCGACGAGCCTTCAACTTATCCGCACGACGACGGTCTTCATCCACGCGCACTGTTATATAACGCAGTACCCGATCATTGACACGCATGCGACGTTCAAGCTCGGCGATCTCCTGTCCGGAACCCTCGATCTCCATTAGCACAAACGTGCCTTCCTTTTGATGAAGGATTTCGTACGCGAGCTGACGTTTACCCATCGTCTCAGCTTTGGTGACGACTCCCCCCTGATCAACTACGATCTGTTTGAAGCCATCCGTCATGCGCGTCACTTCATCGTCGACCGTTGGGTCTACGATGAAAACTACTTCGTATTGTCTTTTGTTACTCAAATCAAAACCTCCACTGGTGTCCGATACACTTTAGCTTGTCGTGACTGTCCGTACATTCAACATTGAGTCAGATGTGCGATAACGACAAGCTAAAGCGTATCGAACATAAATCAATTAAACTCTGTCATTGCTTTCAGCGCACCGTCCCTGACGATTGTGCGCACCACCTTCGCTGCTGAATCAATCATCTCTTCCACGACCGGACGTTCGCTACTAGCAAACGGGGTCGTCACAAACTTCTTCGCATCAGCGATTGGATGGTCCGGTTGAATTCCCATTCTCAAGCGAATGAATTCATTCGTACCAAGTGCATCGATGATCGACTTCAGTCCGTTATGTCCACCCGCTGTTCCTCGTTCGCGAACTCGTATCTTTCCGACCGGCAATGCAAGATCGTCAGATAAAACAATCAATTCCTCCGCCGGCAGCGCGACGTGATGCTTATTGACGAGACACGATATCGATTCTCCGCTTAGGTTCATGAACGTCTGGGGCTTGATTAGTTTTACCGACTTTCCCTCAATCTCCCCTCGTCCGATCAGCGAGCGGCACTCTCGGCTGCCAACCTGAATTCCCTCGTCGCGAGCTAATTTGTCAATCACCAAAAAACCCAGGTTATGTCGGGTTCGTTCGTATTCCTTACCAGGATTACCGAGTCCGACGATGAGATAAACCATTGCCGATTTCTCATTGCCGATTGCCAATTGCCGGTTGCCGATTGGTCGGCATTCTTATCTTGTCTCTAGCCTACGAAGCTCTGCGAATCCGAAATGCACCGCGTTAACCAGCCGCACAATTGGCAATGGGCAATCGGCACTCGGCAATCTCCTCACTCCTTGCTGGCTTCTTCTTCGACCCCTTCTTCTTCCTTCTTACCCTTGCCAATAACCTCAGGTTCAGCAGGTTCCTCACCCTCAACTGGAGGCGGTGGCGCTACCTCTTCTTCCTTAATAATGCCGATCGTCGCAATTACTGCATCAGGAGGATCCAGGATTTCGACGTTCGGAGGAACCTGAATGTCTGAGACGTGCAACACATCGTGGACGTCGAGGTTAGTAACATCAATATCGATTGAGTCAGGGATGTCACGCGGCTCGCAACGAATCTCGATTTCGCGAATGATCTGCTCGAGCACGCCCTGCTTCTCAATAACACCCAGCGGTTCCCCAACCAGGTGCAACGGCACCGTGACCTCGATCTTTTGACCCTTTACTAGCCGCGTGAGGTCAGCATGAATCAATCGGCCCCGCACGGGGTCGATTTGCCGATCATGGAACATCACCTCACTCACGCCAACACCTTCTACATCGATCGTAAAGATAGTATTGCGTCCAGCTTCGGATCGCAGGATGGCTGCCAATTCGCTTAGACGGGCGACAGCAGCTACAGTTTCGGCACCGCCTCCGTAAACGGTAACGGGAACGAGGCCATCGCGCCGCACACGTCGCGCGTCGTTTTTCCCGCGACCGGTTCGCTGCTTTGCCTGGATCTTAAATTCTTTTTTCTCTGCCATTATGTCTCCTCACAAACTTTCAGCGACCCTAATCATTGCCAATTGCCAATTAGTAGCGCAAAGGGCAAAGGGGTAAGCGCAATTAATCCTGCACTTGGCTCTTTGCTCTTTGGCTAAAATCGGCAATCGGAAATGATTCCGGTCGCTGATGGTCTTCTTATTTAAGCCATCAGTGTTTGCCCTTCATACGAAGAGCGAGGAAACCGAAGTCTCCTCATGGATCGACTTGATCGCTTTCGCCAGAAGCGGCGCGATACTTAGTACTTTTATTTTATCAAGCTCGCTCGCGTGATCGCGTAGCGGAATCGTATTCGTAACGATTATCTGTTCAATATCGGACTTGGCCAAATGCTCAACGGCCCTGCCCGATAATACTGGATGCGTAAAACACGCATGAATTCTTTCGGCCCCTGCATGTTTCAACGCCCGGGCCACCTTTGTCAACGACCCACCCGTATCACACATGTCATCGACGATCAAACAACTCTTACCGCGTACATCGCCGACTACGTTCATAACCTCGGCAACATTCGCCTTTTCCCGTCTTTTATCACAGAGCGCAAGTTCGGCATCTAGTCGTTTCGCGTAAGCGCGGGCTCTTTCAGCACCGCCTGTATCAGGTGCTACAACCGTCAGGTTCGGCAACCTGTGCTCCTGGTAGTACTGCACCATCACAGGCGCTGCGTACAAGTGGTCAACGGGAATATCAAAGAACCCTTGGATCTGCGCTGCGTGCAGGTCCATTGTCAACATGCGGTCGGCACCACCTACAGTTATCAAATTCGCAACCAGTTTGGCTGAGATCGGAACTCGTGGTCTATCTTTCTTATCCGATCGTGCGTACCCGTAATACGGAATAACTGCCGTGATGCGCTCTGCTGATGATCGACGGAACGCGTCGAGCATGATCAGCAATTCCATCAGATTCGCATCTGTCGGTGGGCAAGTTGGCTGGATAATGAAAACGTCACCACCGCGAACGTTTTCATCGATCTGAAAGTTGAACTCGCCGTCAGAGAAACGCTCCGTAAACGCACGGCCCATGTCACAACTAAGTTGGCGACAAATCTCTTCTGCCAACTTGGGGTTCGCGTTTCCGGAGAAGATCTTGATGCCGCCGGTTGTGCTCATAAACTCATTGCCGATTTCCGATTGCCAATTGTCGATTTAAGGTCTAATGCCGAAAACTGAATCAATCGGCAATCGGCAATTGGCAATCGGCAATGCGAATTGGCTGGGGCGGGTGGATTCGAACCAACGAATGCCGGTTCCAAAGACCGGTGCCTTACCACTTGGCTACGCCCCAGTATTTGATAGCTTTCGAAGAACGCTCAAAACTCTGGATTCAGATATTCCTATCTGCGCAAGATAATCATTGCGGCCAAGCGTTTCGCAACAAAAAACTTTCCACCCCTGCTCACAATTTAGACGCTCTAGCGCCTTGCCTCGTGCTTCTTCGCTCGCAAAGATACCAAACACACTTGAACCACTTCCAGCCAATAATGCGCCGTCTGCACCTGAATTGAGCAACTCCATTTTCGCACGCTCAATTTCAGGCTCTATCTCAAAGATCACCGCTTCAAAATCATTGTGCAGCGCCGATTGATCACAATCTGTTGAAATCGCCTCGGCGAGCGAACCCGTAAGAATAGGGTCCGACCTGGCGGATGTCAAGGAACGAGAATTCCAGGCGTCGTATGCCGATGCAGTCGAGATCTTTGATAGAGGTGAGACAATGATCAGAAACTTTTTATCAACGTCACTCAGTGGCACTACCGTCGCGCCAGTCCCCTCACCTTTCGCCCTACCGCCAATCAAGAAAAATGGGACGTCAGCTCCGAGCTGCGAGGCCAGTTGCCACAGATCGATGCCCTCGACGTCCCAAAGGTCACTTAGGCCTATCAAAGTAATCGCCGCGTTTGAAGAGCCTCCGCCGAGACCGCCTGTCGATGGTATTCGCTTAATCAGCTCGATATTAGCGCCACCTCTTGCGCCACAAGTCTGGAGAAGTTTGCCTGCTCTGACGACAAGATTTCTTTCCAATGGGATGGAAGAGTCGTCGCACGCAACTATTAGCTGTTCGTCGTCGCGAGGAGTGAAGGTCAGATCATCGGAAAGCGACACTGTTTGCAGGACGGTCACGAGATTGTGATAACCGTCGGATCGCTTACCGTGAATGCGCAGACTACAGTTGATCTTAGCGAAAGAGTGTAACGTTAACGTGGGACTATTCATTCGCGGCTGTGCGCAACGCACCAGCCGCGTGCGTGTAAATTGCGGCTAGCGCGTGATGAAAGTTTGCGTTAAGAAGACCGATCCGTCTGCGGCCACAAAGGTACCAACAGCCATCGTAGTAAATCCAGCGTAGAGGATGTTCGCGCGGTGCCCTGATGACAGCATCCAACGCTCCACCGCAAAACCGCCAGGATCGTCGTATCCTTTGTTGAAAGCGATGTTTTCGGCGATTACCTGATACCTAATCCCTGCAGAATGAGCTCGATCCTCCAACTGAAATCCATCCGGGGTGGAATGGCCAAAGAAGTTTAGACGAGCCATATTCTCGGAATGGGCGCGAGCAAGTCGACACAATTGGGCGTCCCAAACAAAAGGTGGCAGTCCATGCTGCTTGCGTACAAGGTTTGTCTGGTCGAACGCACGACGCTCAATAGAGTTGGCCTCCTCGAGGCTAGGTGATGTCACGCTCTTGAGCGAAGAAGTCGTAACCGCCTCGCCGGATGTTGGTCGGCGCGAGTCGAGGCTTAACGAAACGAGTCTGGCAACGGGTGGAGACTGCGGCGTTTGGGCAGTGACGCTCTGAACACCGAAAGCCAACAAGCAGCAAAGCGGTAGGAAAAACCGGGTCGAGCGGATACACGGCTGGGGGGAGAACGAACGGGTGTGCGTTTTAGATGGGCGGCGCATAAAGGTGAATTTGCTGCCCAAAAGGGCCTTTGGCCTGAGGACAGCCACCCTTTTGGCGAATCGCGCCGGGGCTGGCGCCAATATCGTGGAAGTTAGCTTACCAAACCTGCTAAAACCAGATCAACACGTTTGGCCGGATCTGGAGGTCTATTGCTCTGGCGTACTGAAGTTTGGAGGTGTCGGGGGAAGGTCTGGGGACATGCCAAAGCTATTCACGGCCTTTGCCCACGAGGCTTTGGTGGGATAGCAATAAAGAAGCACAACGAGGCCGATCGCTCCCCCGGTGTACGTGTAAAACTCATTTCCGGTTATGAGCGTGGAAGTGAAGCCGATTGCAACAATAGCAGCCGCGATCAATGAAAGTTGTAGCGTTGTTCTCTCAAGGGTCCGCAGCAGGCCAACCGCTCCGTGGAGCGCGCCAATATCTTTCAACCGAATGGTCGCAAACTTCGTTCTTCGCCAGACAATTGAGCCCAGACCCAGGATGAGTATTGTGATTCTGGCTGCTATGTCGACTGAAGGATTCGGCTGCTGCCGGAGGTAGCCGCCGCCGAGATAGGCGACCACCGCAAGCAGAACCGTAGCTACGGCGAGTCCGACGACGGTTACGGCAGCGGCCTTGTGACGCTTCGTTAATTCCAGCTGAATACTTTCGGGAGCGGAATTCAGTTTATGTAACCCACCCTTTAGAAAAGTGTACCCAAAAATACCAGTGTTGGTTGCAAAGTGGAATGGTTACAAAGTTATTCAGTATCCCGACGCGTCGGGATACCGAAAAATGCACGGCAAAGGATCCACTGAAAGCTAAAAAGCCCGAACAGTTTGTCTGTTCGGGCTCGAAGCGGAAGTTAAGTCACTTGATTAAGGCTTTGCGCCGGGTGGGGTCGCGGACGGAGTTGCTGCCGCTGCCGCACCACTGCTCTTGTTTTGTGTTTTCGAATCTGTAGGAGCCGGTGACGGACGACTGCGCTGAACTGGAGCAGCTGGAGTCGTATTCTCCGGCAGTGAACCGTTGTATTTGATCGCCTGATCAATCAGGTCCGAACCTTCCTTGCTGTCTCGACTGATCAAAATTCCATCCTTGTCGACGGTTACCTCAGCGCGGCCCGAAACCTGCTGCCACAAATTACCCAACATCCCCGAGTGCTCACGCTTGGTGCACTGATTAGGCGCAGATTTTTCAGGAATCGGAGCGCCGATTATGTTGAGCTGTTCACGAGCTTTGTCGTTGAACTGGCTTTCTGGATAACGCAGGACCAGCTGCTGGTAGTATTTCGCAGCTTCATCAGGCTCTTCCTCTGCCTGGTAAGTTGATGCTAGCCGAAACAGCACTTCGTCGTTGTAAGAGAAGCAGGGATACTTATCAACAACCTCTTTCAAGCGAGACTGCGCGCCTTTTAATCCACCCTTTTGTGTCTTGTATTTGACGTCCCAGTAATACCTCGCAATTGCGAGGTTATGCATAGCAAGATTTTCCTGCACTTCTTCGAGTCGCGCTTCCACAGTCGGGCGCAGCGTGGTCTTTGGATACTGTTGTAATAGTGACTTCAGCCGTTGCTCAGCCTTTCGAGCGTGTGTGATGTCGCGATCCGACAAACCCATTTGGCGCATTTCCGCTTCAGCGACTTTCAACATCGCATCATCTGCAAGCGGATCCGTAGGAAAGAACGTTAACCAGTCCTGGTAACCTTGTGCGGCTTGAATCAAAGCGCTGGTCGTACCTTCAAGAAAGAACGAATCCGCTATTGCGAGTTTCGCCAGCGCGAGAAAAGGAGAATCTGGATAGGTATTAATAATGGTCGAGAATAGGAGCCTCCCGGTGTCGTAGTGACCCTTGCGAACTTCCTTGGCCGCTTCCTCAAAGAGAACTCGATCACGGCCGGCTACTGCGGCCCCAGTCAACTCCGCATACTTGTCGTCACCACCGCCTCCGAAGAGTCCCAGGAATTTGCCCTTCTTCTTTTTCTTCTGCGGGCTTGTACTAGCGGCCGTAGTGGGCGACGCGACCCTTGCGCTTGCCGTAGATTGCAAGCCCGCCTCGACGCGAGTCGATAAATCGGCGACGGCTGATTCCAAACGATCGATCGCCGTAGCATCGTATTTCTCGGCCCGATCATGCTTGGCGCGGATATCTTGAACCTCGGATAAAAGAGAGCCGACCTCCTTCTCGAGCCCGCGCAAGCGTACAACCGGGTCATCCGCGTCTGGTTTCGCGTCCTTATTACTCTTTTGGGGATTCATCGCTGAGATTGCGCTGTTCAGCGATCGCCGCATAGATTCGAGCTTGGAGGTGAGCACGTCCAGCCGCTGAGGAACGGAGAGTTCGGTTTGGGTCCTCTGCGCCAAAACCACCGGGGCGACAGCCAAAAGGATGCAGAAGCCCAGTAGCGTGGGCAAGCGAAACTTCATAAAATCAGACCTCCAGAAGAACTTTACGCGCGAGAGGGTAACATTTTCAGGTATCGGATTCATTTTGCAGCCATCCGGTTCGCCCGAAGATGGTGAAAAAGTTAGATATTTAGACCCACTGAACCGTCGCATCTCGCAATTCTTT
>DATBSH010000282.1:0-14256 GCA_036559885.1 Pyrinomonadaceae bacterium | reverse complement strand
TTTACCGTAAACGACTCCGATAGCATTGAGACTGTTGGCCTGCCCAATCTTGTCGTCGGTCCTTCGGCGAATTGCTAAAGCCTCGTTGTAGAACTCGACTGCTTTTGCACTATCTCCAAGCTGCTCGTGAAGCGCACCGATGTTATGAAGTGTTGTTGCTTCGCCGGGTGCGTTACCAACGGACCGATCCAGGAGGAGCGCCTGGGTGTAGCTCTCCAGCGCCTTTTGTCCTTCGCCAAGTGAGTAGTAAAGAGCGCCGATGTTGATGTGAGTTGTCGCCTCGCCGCTTCGATTACCAACAGCCCTCTCCAGCGGCAATGCCTGCATGAAAAACTCCAAAGCTTTTGCTTTGTCGCCGAAGTCAGAGTAGAGGAGTCCGATGTTATTGATTGCGATAGCCTCACTCCTCCGATCATTGACAGAGTGGAAAAACGCCGCGGCCCGGGTGAACACGTCGAGGGCTTTATCTTTGTCACCCTGGCTGTAGTACGTGGTGCCGAGATCTACGAGAACTTTCGCTTCACCGCTGCGATTGCCAAGTGAGGAGAAAATCGAGAGAGCTCGATTGTAGAACTCAAGCGACTTCAGGGTTTCACCAACGAAAGAGTAGACCTTAGCGATGCTGGTGAGGGCCAAGGCTTGGGAATTGCGATCATTTACTGATTCAAAGAGGGACAGTGCCTGGTTAAAGAAATCCAGCGCCTTTACTGTTTCACCCAAGATCTGATGAACACGGCCTAACCCGAGAAGAGTCAACCCTTCGCCGCGAACATCGCCAGCCGCTTTCCGGAGTGGCACCGCCTGATTGAAGTCCTCAAGAGCTTTCTGTTCGTCACCGAGTTGATGGTGAATGTCGCCCATCGCGTCAAGCGTGCTGGCTTCACCACGCTGGTCCTTTGCGACCTTCTGCATCGCCGCAGCCTGGGCGTATGACGTGAGAGCCTTTTGCCCATCTCCAAGCAAACCGTTAATCTGACCAATACTGAAGAGAATTAGACCTTGCCAATAGTTTTCACCGAGCTGACCCCATAAGCTCAGAGCCCGCTCGTAAAGAGGCAGGGCAGCCTTAACTGAATCAGGACCTTTATTGGCAAGTTGGACCGCTTGATCTTGCGTTTGTTGGGCCTCTCTCATCGTCGTTACTCGGCTTTTGTCGTTTGCGGTTTGCGCTCTCAGTTCCTGCAAACGTATTTCAAAACTGCCCGCTGAATTGCCGGCAAATGTTCGTACCTCAATCCGATGTTCCCCAGTGGACTCTATGAGCGAAGTCAAAGGTTCCGGCCCGAAAGCGCCGTTTGGACTGTCGACTTCAGCCAGCTTCCTGCCATCGGGAGCTAGCAGAGCGACAACAACATCGACACCTCGTTGTTCAACTACGACGCTTAGAAAGTCACCGGCATTTGCAGTTATCGTGAACGCCTGCGATTGACCACCCGCGATTGTTCTAAGGATCGGCTTATTTAGTTCGAGTCGAGTCGTTTGCAGTTGAGGCGAGCTTTGCGGCCGATCGCGCGCGGTGGACTCAGCAAGTGTTGTAAGAGATTGCGAAACGACCGAAAGGCAAAAGCACAGAGGTACCAGGCAAATCAAAAGAACACCGAGTCGCCGTGCCGTGAACCTGAATCGCTGCCACATATCAAGCACCACCCTTAAGAAGCTTTTGCAATAAGCCCGGTTCGGACTTTGTTGATTTGAACTTATCGAGTGGCAGAATCTGATACTGACCACCAGGCGTCGTTGCCACGTAGTGCATCAACTTCTCCGCGCCCGCAGAAGCGTCAAATCTGCCGTCCTGCGTGACAATTACCCAATCATTTTTGTCCAGCGCAATTAACGTAGCGATGGCATTTGAACTATCTAATCGCCAAAGCTTAATCGTGCCATCGTTACTGCTACTGACAATGACTTTTCCGTTGGAACTAAATGCAACTGAATGGACGGCCGCGGTGTGACCTTCGAGTGAACGGACGAGTTCGCCAGAGGTCGTATTCCAAAGCTTCACTACCCCATCGTTAGCACCGCTTGCGAGCACCTTCCCATCCGGACTGAACTCAATTGAGTTGACAGTGGGAGAAGAGAATTTCGAACCTGCCCATTCTGTATGACCTTCAATTTCAAGAAGCTCGCTGCCGTCTGCGACGCTCCACAAATGGATACTCCCATCCGTATTGCCCGTCGCAATCGCTTTCCCGTCAGGACGAAATGCCATAGACGCGGCTCCGCCTACATCGAATGAACGAATTACCTTTCGTCTTGCGACATCCCACAGCTTCAATGTTCCATCATCATATGTAGCAGCCAGAATGGTCCCCGCGGGATTAAAAGCGATCGCCGTGATACCAACTAAATTACTGAGTGTTAGCGAACCAAGGCTTTTGGTCCCGTTGATGGGCCATAACTTGATCGCATAGTCGTTGCCGGCACTGGCGATCAAATTGCCCCTTGGCGAGAACACGAGTGACGTCAAGCGTGGTGCCGATTCCGAAGCACCTTCGACTGGTCCCGCGACAAGCGTCCGTACCAACTTTCCAGTTACCGTGTTCCAAAGCGTGATCTTATTGTCTGCACCACCACTCGCGACTAACCTACCGTCAGGACTAAAAGCGACAGCATTGATGCGATAGACGTGGCCATCAAGTGACACCAGTTGTTTGCGCGTTGCTGTGTCCCACAGTCTCACACTGCCATCGCTTCTACCTTCAGCGATGAACTTTGATCCTGGACTAAAGTTGACGGACCAGACTTCCTTCACGTGCGGTTCGAGTGAGAGAACTTGATTGCCACTGGCAACGCTCCAAAGCCGCGTCGATTGATCTGAGCCCCCACTCGCAAGTACTTTCCCGTCCGGACTAAAAGCCAGTGAAACCACACCTCCAGTATGACCCTTTAGCAAGTGCAGTTGCTCACCCGTGACGCTGTTCCAAAGTCTGATCGTGTGGTCACACGCGCCACTCGCGATCGTTTTTCCATCGGGACTGAACGCTACAGCTAGTGAAGTGTAAGTTCCGTATTCACCATTGCAATCGTTAGTCTCTTCTTGCTCAGCTGTAATTGAGCGCACCAAGTTGCCACTGTTTGAGTCCCATAGTTCCAACAGGTGCGCGCCACTCGCGCCGACAATCAGAGAGCCATCCGGGCTGTAGGCCACAGCCTCATGAGCTTTACCTTTGAATGAACGTACTTGTTTGCCGTTCGTCACATCCCACAACGTTATGAAGTCGTTGTCACTCGTACTGGCGATGTTCTTTCCATCAGGACTAAAGGCGATGGAGCGAACTGAATCAACGCTACCTTCAATGGTGCGCACTTGTTCGCCCGTTAATGGATTCCAGAACTTGATTCCGTGGTAAGGCTTGTCCTGACGTGTATCTTCTTCGCCGCCGCTCGCGATCAGTTTTCCGTCGGGGCTGAAGGCCAGCGCGTAAACACCAAGAGGATGTGCGGCAATGGAGCGCACTTGTTTGCCGGTCGACGTGTCCCACACCTTAATGGTTCCATCCCAAGCGCCACTTACGAGTGTTTGCCCATCGGGACTGAAAGCAACCGCAAACACTGCATCAGCATGACCGTCGAGTTCGCGTAACTGTTTTGCAGTCGTTGGGTCCCATAACTTGACTGTGTGGTCTCCACTGGCAGTCGCGAGGAGCTTCCCGTTGCGACTAAATGCAATCGCAGTGACGGAATTCGCATGACCGGTCTGAATCATTAATTGTGGTTCGCCTGAGGAACCGGAGGTATCAAATGCAGATGGGGTGGCTATGGTGGGTGACGTGTCATGGGCGACGACAGACCGACGCGTACACCCAATTAGAGCGACTGCAAACACAAGTGTCAGACAAAGCCAAATTATTCTCAGATCGTTCATCATCATCTTCTTACAGCGGTCGAAGCAGGCTTTTCATAAAAACCTGACGTATCGACCATCATTACAGAACCGGGAGACGCATTGCTCATAGCCGGTTAGACGAAACGCCTTGCGGTCGTCCCAAGCGTGCGGAAATATCGGACCAGCAAACGAATCGCTTGCCGAGAAACAATGTAAAGGCTGATCGGAGGTTAGGAGACGGTCGAATGGATTCAACCGTCTCCAACCCGGGGAGACATTTCTTGTTAAGGCATCATTCGGAAAGGAATGTATTGACCGGGTCCACAGGAGTAACTGCTCGGTCCCCAGTAAGAAAAGCTTCCATCGTCAAAATCAGCCCTCGCGTAGACAGTGGTCGATCCTGGCAAAGCATAGACAACCGCGTCTCCATAAGGACTGAGTGTGCCGCGGTAATTGCCGTCTACGAAGAGTTTGATATAAAACTTTGTGCGATTGTCGAATTGGACCTCGCAATAGCCGCCACCGCGCGTAGTTGCGCCACCCTTGGTCGGCGGCGCATCCATCATCGCATTCGGATCGTTGGTTTCCTTACTCTCCTTTATGTTCGGATCAGCTTCTCCACCGCGACTCTTTTCGCCTCTGGTGGCTTTGAGTTCCGTAACTTTAGGCTTGCCTTTTTGCTTCGAGGCGGACTGGTTGGAACTCGAGCTATTTGCGTTTTGAGACGAGGCTTTCTGATTAGTTGTAACCAGAAAAACCATTAACAGCAGTCCTGCTATTACTACCAAGCTTGATTTCATGTCGTTATCTCTCCTTTATTAAGATCACGGCCCATAGGCGCGTACGAAAATTGACCATCTGATTCAAATCATTTACCACTGCCCTGCCGAATTGTGTACGTGACGGTAGCAGTCGCCCACGATGGCGGCACCGCCATGTTAATGCCCGAACGTTTGCCGGTCTGAGCCGCTTTCAACATACGCCCCAAAGGAGAGCGAGCAGCATTTCCACCGCGTTCACTAGTTGGCTCTCCGCGCTTGAGAAGATCAGCATCGATGAGCGGCGTAAAGTCAGTAGGTGTACGCGTGGCAATGGCGCGAAAACTCTCCTGACCTAACGGCTCTTCAATGCGGAAGACGTATGGCTCAGGGATCCGTAACACTTGACCCGCCTTCAACTTGTTGTCTTGTGCTGGAACATTTGGGATCTGCTGTGGCCAACCAGGTCCCACCTTCGCGTCACTGCGAAGGTTAAGCACCGTTATATATAGATCCTCAGAACTAGAGTTTTTGAGTTCGATCATCACATGATCGCCAACCCTCATCTCGACTTGGTTACCGGATGTGCGTCTAAGGCCTTCGGACTTGTCACCAAGAACCTTAGTGACATATCCCTGATCATTCAGTTCCACGTTCACAGGGATAAGCCGCATTTCGATCTGCAGGTTCGGATCCGTGTTCTCGAGTGATTTGACAGTGACCCAACGGATTTCGCCCTCGAGCGCTTCCTTGATTGCTTTGCCCATCGTGTCACCCTCTGCGGCAGTGGCAAGGATCGAGCCGTCATCCCGCTCAAGCACAGCGCCGTGAAATCCGGCACTGACCCTGCCGTTGGTGACATCTTCAGGTGTCGCCGCGCGGATCAGAACGTTCCAATCTCTCGAGCCAGGTGTCTCTGTCGCTAACAACTCAGAAGATTTGATTTGAGCTACTGCGTCTGGTCCACCCGTCAATTTATCCAGACCGCGCGTGATTACTTTCAAAAGTTTGTCGTCGTAGCGATGCTCGGTTTCAAATGCACGCGCGGTTCGCAGTTTTTCAGCATCAGGTTTACCTTCAACCGTTAGTGTCGCGATTGTAAGGCTCAGCGTTGAAATAACCGCGTCTGCGAGCTTCTCGCCTTGTTGAGGATCCTTTGTTCCTGCCGGATACAGCGCGAAGCGCGAGCCTTCGCTCATCCCTTGAAGCTTGCCGGCCTGCAGCACCACGGCGTCGCCGCCGCTTCGACGAGGCTCGACCTTCACACTGATGTAACGTTGAGGTGGAAGTGCCGTTCCCTCCATCAATACTTTGTCGAGTTGACCTTCCAACTGTGGATTTTGGTCGTTGCGGCGACGAGTCATGATGTCGTTCAGTCGCTCAAAGAGATCGCGGTAAGTGGTGTTAGGTCCCGATTCGTCCAGGGCTTTCACAAGTGCATACGTGTACAGGCCCATCGGTTTGTTGTCGTCGTTGTATACCTCCTTAGCGGTCTGTTCCTGACTGGCAGCAGCAAGAAATACGTAACCGGCGGGAGGTTGCTGGCCTCGCTCCAATAGGCCGCTCGGGCTATTGTCTTGGCCGCGAGACTGAGTTTTTGCGACCGGTGTTCCGCGCCACGGTCCACCACGTGTCTGGAGATCCGTTTGACCTCGAGTAGCGGTGCCTGAAAAACAACTATCGAGCGAGATTGTGACGTTGCTTGGTTCCTTTGCTTTTAACTCATCCAGCAACACGCCTATCTCGTCGTCGCGGATATTCTTCGAACCATCTTTTTGCGAAACATAATCCGAAGGGATGAGTGATTCGTCGTAGCCGTCGATCTCGTCGCCATTGTCATCTGGAATCTGTTGCCCGTGTCCTGAGTAGTGAAAGAAAACGACGTCGCCTTTCGTTGTTGGTTTGATTAAAAAATCCCTAAAGGCATCGACGATAGCCTTGTGTGTCGTGCGCTCCTTCGTGTCGAGAACCAGGATATCTTTTTCGTCGAACTGGAACTTCCTGATCAGTTCTTGCTTCAGGATGGCGATGTCGTTTGAGGTGTTAAGATCCCACCAGTCGAAATATGGTTCTTTGCTGCCGCGATTGTATTTATCGATACCAACAAGCAATGCTCGTTTGTGCCCAGGGGTGTTTGAGGCACCCGCTTTGGGCGGTGACAACCTATTCGCGTGCGCATGCCTTGTCGTTAGCGGCAAGCTGCTAGACAAGACGAAAAACACGATGAGCATTGAAACAAGTTGATTCATCCGAGTTTTCCTCCCCACTGGGGTCAAACCATTCAACTCAAATATTCGACCACATGCGTTACTTGATCGGCTTACGTGGACCTACAGGTCTAGCCGGTCCCGCGGACACTGCAGCGATCGCGGCCGCTGGGTTTATCTTGCCGAATCCCCACTCGGCATTGGGCGCCGCGCCTACATATCGATCGTCCTTCACTGCTGTTCGAGTAAGGATGCTCTTGATTTCTTCGCTATCCAGCCTCGGGTTCTTCTGCAGCATTAGAGCAATCACTCCAGCTGCATATGGCGCGGCGGCGCTGGTGCCTTGCCACGCGATATGTAAACCGTCGCGAGTTACCGAAGGCGTACCCGCGCTCGCTCCCATGTTTTCTCCTTCACACCCACTGGAATTAGGCCCGGTAGCGCTCGAGAGCGCTGAAATGGTATACGTAGCCGGCGCGGCAATCTCCGGCTTAAACACTCCATCACTCCGCAATCCACCAGGACTTGAATAGCTGGAGATCGAATTCAAATTAAGGTTGTAAAGAGTTTGCCGGCCTTCAAGGTTGGCCCAGCTTCCGCGGAAGTCGTAAGCACCGACGGTTATCACGTTCGTCGCATTTCCCGGTGAGCCGACCATCCCGCGCTTCTCTGCCCCATAGGTGAACAGAGCAGAAGCATTACTCGTATCGGGTGCAAAGAGATCGAATCGACCATTCTTTACATTCTGCGAAGTGGCAAAGCCCATCAACCAATACCCACCAGGTGGCAACATGAGCATAAGCCGATCTACCGTCGACCCCGGCACCGCTAGCTGTGTGTTTTTTGATTGCATTGCCGCGGCGAAGGCGTCGAAATAAGGAGGTTTCTTTACCCCCTTCTCGAGTTGTACCTGGACAGTGTCCTTATATTTATAGATGTAACACTTGACTGGCTTACCTTTTTCATCAACCAGAAAATTGCCTGAACCGACAAGTATCAATCCCCAATCGTCTGCTCGATCAAAATAAGCATTGATCATAGCAACGTCTTCAGTACGTTGCGGTGATACATAGACCTCGATTGGCGATCCAACGAAATCCTGTTGACCGGGCGAGCGTGGTCCAAATCGGCCGCTCGCGTGCATACTTAGCTCGCCTTCGTTGCCGGCTGACACCGTGATTGCTATTCCCGGCTTCCCTGGTCCAACCAGCTCATTCATTGCAAGTTCTTTTTCTTCACGTCCGTCGTGAGCTGTGAAGTGTCCTCCAAGACTGTGATTAATCACGACCGGTCGTCCAAGTTCTTTGGCCTTCTGCGCAATCCAGATAGTGCCGAGGATGTAGTGCCAGCTAAAGCCCTCACAATCTGCGGCCTTCACGATGATTAAGTCGGCTTCGGGAGCGACACCTGCAAAAGTCCCGGGCAAAACACCATTCGAAGTGGCCAGCCCATTTCCGGCGGCAGTGCTCGCAGACGCCGTTCCGTGTCCGAAGTTGTCCATCGAATTGACAGTACCTCGGCCCTTGAGTGCCGCATTAATCTGTTCGTTTGTGTAGAGGGTTCCGGGTCCGGGGGCATCTCCACCCACCAAAGTTGGAGGCTTCGAGCCAATCTTTCCACGCGAGTCAGCGAATGACCCATCGGTCTGATCCCAGATATAAAGAATGCGCGATGTACCATCAGGACGAATGAAGTCTTTATGTGTCCAATCAATTCCCGTGTCGACAACTCCGATGATTACACCCCTGCCCGTAAGTCCCTGGTGATTGAAATCTGTGTCCAATTTTGTTGTGGCTGGACCGGGGCCGCCGCGCTCCAACGCGATGTCTTGCAATGCTGGAGGACCTGATGGCCTTGGAGGCGTCGGAACCGTCGCCGACTTAGCGCTGGTTACATTCATAACCGTTTGCTCTCTGGCTATTCTTTCCAGAGACTGGACTGGCACATCCGCATAAACAAGGTTTCCCGAGCGGAAATAGATCTTCGCGCCACTAGCGCTCAGCGGCGAAGTGTCATTTCCACTGCTTAGGGTTACGACAACTCCTATGTTTGGATTACCGCCCTGGCCTCGAATGCCGAAAAAGTCTCTCAACTGGCCAGGAGAAAACGCTTGTTGATTACCACCTCGGCTCGCGCCGCTGTATTGGTCCGACAGGATTCGGAGCTCCGGAGCTAGTTTGTCCGTGGGCTCAGAGCCTCTGCTGGTCAGGCCGGGCGGAACTTCCGGGTAATCCCATTTTTGTTGCAGGCCTCGCTGTGCAGTTGCTGAAACAAGAGAAAACAGCGTGATGAGACTAGTCAAAAACCAAACCAGCTTCTTACCGTTTTGTATTTTCATTCCTATGCTCCAACTGTTGAGACGCGATTTGTGATACCCCTCAGTTTAATTAGGATTTGCGGACACAGATGATTAGCCCACGGTTGTAATCATGCCCCTTTCTCCTTTCCCGGATAGTCCTCACATCCATAAGTGTGATTTGGTGCGTGATCGGTTTCATCGTAAAACTTACAAAATCGCAAATGTCGATACCTCACTCCATCGATTCGTGGCGACGATGGACGAAAAGAAAGCGGATCAGCGTTTGTCGATACTGAATTGGTATGCCTCGATGTTATCAACATGGCCATCTGCCGCGTGTCCATTAACAGAAACAACGTACGTCTTCGCCTTAAGTATTCTGGGCGAGACGCGCAAAACTAAATTCTTCCCGTTGCGTGAAGCCTGGGGTTTGAGATTCTTTTGACTCATTATTTGCCCGGCGCCAGTTTCATTGACGGCCGCACTGTAGCTTGGGTAATCCTGCTTATCAGGCGGCAACGGTAGCTGTAATTTCAGAACTTCTACGTTAGGCGACACAGTGATTTTGGTAGGTTCACCGCCTCTGCTTATCCCAGGAGCTACAACGGCAGTAAGAATGCTTGGCTCTCGTTGTTTCAAATTGGCAAGTTCAAGTTCCATCTCTTCGATTCGCTGCGTCTCGCTTCGCAACTGTTCGCTCAAAACTTCGTTCTGACCCGACTGCTCAGTAAGATTTCGTTGCAGCTCATTCTCTCGTTTACGAGCTGCTTCGAGATCCCGCTGGAGCTGAAGCACGCGCGATTCGTTGTTTTCCGCAACCTCAAGTCTTCTGTGCAAACTGCTTGTTTGGTAAACGAACCACAATAAACCTAGCGTTGAAAGCAGCAGAGCGCCCATAAGCGCATATTGAAAGGCGGGCGTTTGTGGACGAAAGAAATCCAGGAACGATTGCCAGAAGGTTGTTTGAACAGCCGCAACTGCAGCAGTCGGACTTTTCGCGCTGTCGATGTGCAGTCTTAAGGCCTGCGCGTTCTCTAGTTTCTGTCGACCCTCGGGCGTGGCGAGTAACTTATTTCCAAACCGGAGCCGGTCGTTGCCGGTCAGTTCACCTTTTATATAGCTGTCTACCAGATCGTTTTCCACCGCGAGCAAGCGGGCAAACGTTTCCCCATCGGCGAAGAACTCTTCCTCAAACGCCTCCTCTTCCGGAGCAGACAAATAGCCAAGTAGATATCGCATCATTCGATCTTCCGCAGCATCGGTTTCCATAGACTGAAAAATCTCCACTGCTTTACGTTAAGTGCGAGACCGGCTCAATAGGTTTCATCATCACTCGTGCTCCATACATCCGTTAATACAAGTTTCCAGCTTAGTTCGAATGCGACAGGCGCGAATCTTTAACGCTGTCATTGATATTTGTAACTGCCGCGCCAGGTCTTTGCGTTGTGCGATTTTTGAGCTGCCTTCGCCTTCGTAGTACGAGAGGATCAGTTCGCGATCAGGAACTGGCAGGAAACCCAAACACTGCTCAAGACAGTGCATGCGAGGTGGTGCCGGCTCTGGGATGCTCGGTTCAGGAATCTGCTCATCTGTGGCACTGGGTTGCCGATACTGTTCTAACGCAATGAATCGTGCGACCTGATACGCGTAGGCATTGACGTTCTTGATTTCAGTTCCCTCGTGTAGCTTGCGCGCAATGCGGTCGAGCGCGTCATCCGCGTGAAAATCAGCATCGGGACAGTTCTTCCAAATAAAGAACTTCAAAAGTTTGAGGCGGATTTCCTCGTACAGTTGGCCGGCACGCTCGCGATCTGGATCGAGCCGAGCAAGCAGCATGTCGAAAGGCGTTTGAGATTCGGTTTGCACCGGGGGCCAATGCTCCGAGTTGGGAACTTGACGGCAGGCTTTGTTCCTAGTCGGTCAAGACTCTGGGCTCGAACGATTTCAGGATCGGACGACGGTCAGGTTTCGACCGCATCTTTTACCACAAGCACCGCCTCCGTGAATAGTTTAAAAGAATTTGGCTGGACGTTTCTGACCGTCCAGCCCACTCAATCGACCTAACCGCCACTTCCGATTTGAACCTGCTTATCGCTGCTGCTTTCTCAGGTTTATGCTGATATGGCTTTAATTCGATTCGATTGAATAATTGTTGTAGACCCTCCCGCGGTTCACCACCTTAATCCTGAACATGCCGGTCCAGTAAGGTTGCCACTGCACGACGCACGTGTCGCTGTAGTCATCGTCCTTCGTGATCAAGTTGCCAGCCGCATCATAGACGTAGACATCCAGGTCCGTGTCACCATCGCCTCGCACGATTACTGAAGCCAACTGCCCGCCGTAGAAATTCATGGTGAAGCTATCTGTTGCTCCCGCATCCACACTAAAGCGGCCACTACGTGCACCACCCACTGCTCCTGCAAACACCGGAATTGAAACGCTGCCCACCAGTGCCAAAACCGTAATTACCTTCGCTATTCCTTTGATTCTCATCGTCGATTTCCTCCTGTAAGTTTTAGTTTTTAGTTTTCAACAGCCCGTCATTGGGCTCATCCGTGCATATGTGCAGGAACAAACCGAAAGGTTTCATCGACGAAGATTTGATGGTTACGGCTGAGGATAGACGGAGGATAGGTTGGGGGAACTCATCGATCCTGAGATTAAAAACGCAAACTCGGCGAAATCATCTCCAACGCCAGCTTACGTCGTAGACGCGAGCCAGATCGTCAAGCTCCGCCTTAAGTTTCGACCATTCATTAGGAGCATTTTTCTTTAGTCGATTACGACGCATAAAGTCGTCAATCGCCGCGGCTCGGTCTAGCACAGACTGCACGTCTGCATCCGTGGATTTATGATCTTCAAAGTGGTCGCGAAGACGCTTCGTCTCACTGTAGAAATCTTTAACGAAAGCATTGATGTCATCTTCGCGCCTGGTGCCGTCAAGCCGACTCTTGTCGAGCGCGGAGTCAAGAGCGGAACGAAATCTGTCAGACTGCTGCTCGATCCGCTTCAAAATGTGGTCAACCTCCTTATCGCTTACGCGGTAGGGTATACCGGAAACGTCCGATCCAACCGAGGATCCCATCGGCCTTCCAACCGGCACATAACCGCCACTTTGAATTGGGTTCCACTGCCATCCGACATTGTAGGCCTGGGCCAACGCGTCGAGACCAGTCCTTAGAGTTGCCCAGTCGTCCTGCGCGCGCGGTGTTAATGGATAGCGTCTCATAAATCCGTCGATTCTGGCTGCGTCCTGCAGTACAGCTTCGACGTCTGAGGACGTCGACTTATGTCCATTGAAATGATCGCGCAATCGTTTTGTTTCCTGGTAGAAGGATTTAACAAACGCGTTTATGTCATCTTCACGCGCCGTACCGTTGAAGCGGCTCTTATCCAATGCCGAGTTCAGACTCGATTTAAATTTGTCTGACTGATTTTCAATGCCCTTGATAATTCGTTCGACGTCACGATCGCTCAATCGGTAAGGTTGACCAATAACTTGGCCGCGCGCCTGGACGAAACTCCCAATCACGACCATTATTGCTACTGCAAACAGAGTATGGGTTTTCATTAATAATGCCTCCTAACGGCCATTTGCCCACAGAGATCTCAGCCTTAGGGGTAAACTTAGATACGGGGATCTGGGTCAGGGGAAGGCGAAGTGGAAAGCAAAGGCATTATAACTCAATTACCCGCGGGCTGTTACGGCTCAAGTAGACCAGTCCTCGGAAAGAGGGCTGCAGCTTGGCCCGAATGACAGATCGCTTCCTTAACAATGTCAACATTCGCCGTGCGACCAGTACCGACCTGCCACGCTTAGGCAAGCTCGGGGCACTTCTGGTCCAGGAGCATCACGACTTCGACAGACGGCGCTTTCTGGCCGCGAAAAACCGTACGCCTGATGATTACGCATGGTTTCTTGGCACACGTCTGGACGATCCCAACACTGTCCTCTTGTTGGCCGAAACTAATAAGGAAGTGATCGGCTATGCCTACGGCGAAATCGAAGGCTACGACTACATGTCACTGCGCGGTCCAGCTGGCGTGCTGAATGACCTGATTGTGGACCCTGCGTTTCGTGGGCAGGGAGTGGGGCGCTTGCTACTCGACACTATAATTTCACAGATGAAGTCGCGCGGCGTACCACTCATCGTGCTGTCGACCGCAGCGAAAAATAAGACGGCGCAGCGGCTGTTCGAGAGTAGCGGTTTCCGACCAACGATGATCGAGATGACTCACGAGTTGGATGAACAAGGCAAGTCCGATGAATGAATCGAAGGGTGGAAGCGACTCTGATGTGAAGCATAGAGATCGTCAATCGTCAATAATCAGGCGGATTGGAAACACATGGACGTGACAACACTCGCAGGCTGGGAAAACTTCTACGTCATTGTGGGCTCGTCAGCTGGCGCGCTGATTGGCTTACAGTTTGTCGTTATAGCGTTGATTGCTGAGAGATCACTGGCCTCTCCAGAAGCTGCCGCCACGTTTGCGACGCCGAGCGTCATCCATTTTGCAGTAGTACTGTTGCTATCGGCACTTATGAGCGCTCCGTGGCCGCAAATTTCTCCGGTCGCGGTTCTTTGGGGATTGATTGGTCTGAGTGGAGTCGCTTACGCCGTTGTTGTGGCGCGACGGATGCGAACGCAGACTGTGTATAAGCCCGTATTCGAAGACTGGCTGTTTCATGTTCTCCTTCCGTTTGCGGCCTACGCCATGCTTGCCGGATCAGCATTTGTGGCTCGTTCCTATTCGCGCACGGTTCTCTTTTGGGTTGGCGCTGCCGCACTCTTGCTTCTGTTTATCGGAATTCACAACGCCTGGGACGCCGCTACTTACGTGATTGCTCTCAGGCAGGGAGAGAGCAAGGGGAACGAATAGCAATGGCTCACCTTTCTTGATATCTAAGTTTCCTCGAACACGCTGAAGAGCCTCTTGCAAAAATCGAGACAATGCCACGCCCTTGCGGCGTGGTGCTCACGTTTGTCGCTACACAAGTGGCGATGACGAGCTAAGGGATGCCACGCGCTTGCCGCGTGGAGGTTTACGTTTTACTGAGAATCTGCTCATCACCAGTCTCAACCGTGAGACTCCACGCGGCAAGCGCGTGGCATCTCAAAAATCGGTCACGAATCTTTCTAGTTGCAAACGTGAAACACCACGCCG
>DATBSH010000281.1:0-15550 GCA_036559885.1 Pyrinomonadaceae bacterium | reverse complement strand
CTCATTACCAGTCTCAACCGTGAGACTCCACGCGGCAAGCGCGTGGCATCTCAAAAATCGGTTCACGGCTCTTTCTAGTTGCAAACGTGAAACACCACGCCGCAAGGGCGTGGCATTGTCTCGATTTTTGCAAGAGGCTCTTTAGCTTGTCGTCCTCGTTCGCCAAACTCAAGCTTAAAGAAATGGGTCAACCAAATGCCGATATGCTTCTAAAGCGTATCTGACACAAAAAAATGCCGGCCGAAAAACTCGGCCGGCACTTTTTGCTGGAGTGAGTAAGTATTTATTAGCTGTCGGGTTTCTCGCCGCGGCCATGGCCCCTCTTTGCGGCTTTAGATGCTTGAGGAATTGGCAACCCTACACCACCCGAGAACGACTCGCCAGGAACTTCCGCTCTATCTTTGCTGGTAGGCAATTCCTGAATTAGCGCGCCGCCGGAGCTCTTCGAGAACACCAGTCGGTTGCTGCTGTCGTCGATATCGATGTGCACAAGGTCACCCAGTCCAATCTGACCGGTAGCGACCAGGTTGGAAAGTGGATATACGAGGAAACGTTCAACGGATCTCTTCAGGTGTCGCGCACCGTATTTGAAATCCAGTCCTTCCTTCAACAACATATCTTTCGCTGTTTCGGAGCATTGGAAAACAAACTTGGTTCCGGCTGATTGCATGATCCGATCCTGCACAGCCTGAAGCTCAAGATCAAGAATCTGTCGGAGATGGTGTTCTTTCAAAGAGCGGAACACCACAACCTTGTCGATTCGATTCATGAACTCCGGAGAGAATTTCCGCCTGGCAGCCTCAACCGCTGTCCGATAGATCTTCTGATCGACTTCTGTGTCGTTCGGCGTCTTTGTTCCCTTGCCGGGCGCGAAACCAATACCGCCAGAAATCAATTCCGACATTTCGCGCGCGCCGAGGTTCGAGGTCATGATGACCATCGTCTTTGAAAAATCAACGCGTCGATTGTCGCCGAGCGTAAGCGTCGCCTTATCGAGAATTCCCAACAGCAGCTGCCACAGGCTGTCAGATGCTTTTTCGATCTCATCAAACAGGACGAGCGAAAGCTTAATATCGTCTGTGTGCATCCGGTCGAGATTCTCTTGAGTTAGCATCGGGGAAGTTTCTCGATGGCCGAGGTATCCCGGAGGCGAACCGATCAGCTTGGCGATCTCATGCGAATGTTGAAACTCCGCGCAATCGATTTTCACCATCGCATTCGGATCGCCGTATAACACCTCCGCGGCGGCTTCAATGACGCGCGTTTTACCTGAACCCGTAGGACCGAGGAACAGCATTGTTCCAATAGGACGATTCGGTGGGTTCATGCCTGCCAAAAAGATTTGGTAAAGCCCGCTCATCCGCCTCACGGCGCGCTCCTGCCCCACTATCCGAGCAGACAGTCGCTCTTCGAAATCCTGAGCACGCGGGCTCTTTTGATCGGGATCGAGGAAGACCGTACCCATATTCTCCATGTCTTTTATTCTTGTGACTTCCATCTCAGCTAACATCGTCGTTCTCCTGACGAGACCGGTCGGGGCAACCTTTCTGGGCTTGTGTGGCTTATCACTCATAAAAACCGGTTGGCCCACTTACCCAACCCCGATAATGCAAAGAACGATCCGCTAGCCCCCTTGATGCATGATTGTCGCTCTTAGTTTACCAGCCAGGAAGTTGGCTGGATGCTATATATACAACTCTGCCCAAATTGTCACCACAAAATATTGCATACGTGCTATCAACGGACTTGGATGTAAAGTTAGTGTAAAGAAGCGCTGACAAATCGTGTCAACCCAGGCTGACAATAAGTGTTGTCATTAACACCGTGTTTTGAGGTGCGAAAAAGCGATGCACGTTTTGAGTAGGCGACAACCGAAAAGACGCGAGTCGCTTTCTGTTAGTCGTAATATTCCAGGCCCAGGTGCGTAATCAGGTCTTCGCCACGGAGATGCCGAAGAGTGTTCTTTAGCTTCATCAGCTGAATAAAAATGTCGTGTTCGGGATATAGCCCTGGCGCGGTCTGCGGTGACTTGAAATAAAAAGAAAGCCACTCCTGAACACCCTTCATCCCCGCGCGCTGTGCCAGATCCAAAAACAAAGCCAGGTCAAGAACGATTGGCGCCGCAAGGATTGAGTCTCGGCACAGGAAGTCGATCTTGATCTGCATTGGATACCCGAGCCAGCCAAAAATGTCGATGTTGTCCCAGCCCTCCTTGTTGTCTCCGCGAGGCGGGTAGTAGTTAATGCGGACAACGTGGGAGAAATCCTTGTAAAGATCTGGATAGACTTCTGGCTGAAGTATGTACTCCAGCACCGACAGCTTCGATTCTTCTTTGGTCTTGAACGAGTCAGGATCATCCAACACCTCGCCATCACGATTGCCGAGGATATTGGTAGAGTACCAGCCGTGAAGACCGAGCATTCTAGATTTCAAACCAGGCGCGATGATTGTCTTCATCAGTGTTTGACCAGTCTTGAAATCCTTTCCGCAGATCGCCAGTTTGTTCTTCTCGGACAGCGTCATTAGTGCCGGAACGTCAACCGTCAAGTTGGGAGCGCCGTTGGCAAAGGGAATTCCGGATTTTAGAGCGGCATACGCGTAGATCATTGAAGGAGCAATTGCCTTGTGATTCTCACGCATGGCTTTTTCAAACGATTCAACGGTCTTGTGTACTTGATGCGGCTTCAGAAAGACTTCGGTTGAGGCGGCCCAAATCATCACCACACGCGAACACTTATTCTTCCTCTTCCAACCGGCGATTTCTTCAATGAGTTGCTTAGCGAGTTCAAGTTTATTCTTTCCGCTCTTCACATTCGTGCCGCTTAGTCGCTTCACATACTGCTGATCAAACACAGCCTTCATGGGGCGTATCTTCTGCAATGGTTCCTTCAATCGGGCCAATAATTCTTTTTCCAGGACGCCGGCGTTGAGGGCTGCTTCATAGGCGGAATCCGGAAAAATATCCCATGCGCCAAAAACGAGATCCTTAAGATCAGCAAGCGGAACAAAGTCTTTGATAAGCGGCACGCGGTTGTCCGTTCTCTTGCCGAGACGGATGGTGCCCATCTGAGTCAAACTTCCAATCGGCTGGGCGAATCCTTTCTTAATCGCTTCAACGCCTGCAATAAAGGTGGTGCTAACAGCACCGAGTCCCACGAGTAATACACCGAGCTTTCCCTCAGCGGGCTTAATTTCCGTTCGTTTTGCTACGGCCATCTGACAGGTTCTCCTTTGTTAAGGGATGATACTGTCAGCCGCGCGCGTGTTTAGACGACATCTTGCTATTTATTGGCGCTCAATTGCTCAAGAGTAACCACGGATTACACAGATTTCACAGATTTCAGTTTTAGACAGCTAACTTGAATTGGACATGCCCACACCGGCAGCAAGAGTTAATGCATAACACTCAACTTAGCTGTCTTAGTTCTAATCTGTGTAATCTGCGTAATCTGTGGATGGTTCTTAGTTATCGATGAGCGCTTTGCGGAACTCTCGCGGCGTCGTACCGGTCGCAGCACGGAATGCTTTTGTGAAATGACTCGAGCTGAGATACCCGACACGAGCGGCTATTGCATTGATCGAAAGGTCTGCTTCGGCTAGCAGCAGCTGTGCTTTGCGTGTGCGAATTGCCGCCAGATAGTTGTGAGGCGTAACCCCAGTTATCTTCTTAAACAGACGGGCAAAGTGAAACGGTGATAAATAGGACGCGGCGGCTAGATCTCGGAGTGAGAGATCTTGATCAAGCTGGCTGTGCATGAGTTCAACCGACCGCCGGATTCTTCTGTCAATGAGACCCACACGCGAAAGCTCCAACTCGTCAGAGCGTCGGGCGATAGAGTGTTGCCGGAGAAGCTGGACCAGCAACTGTTCGATCAATGCGCGCATGACTATTTCGCGTCCGGGCTTTGTCGTAAGCAACTCTGATTGAAGCGTTCTTACGAGACGATTCAGCTCGATATCATTTGCGATTGGCTCACCTGGAAAGACAACAGTGGATTTCGGCGGAATGAGGCGCATCGACACTGCATGTTGGATCAGAACAGCCGACGAAACAGTGAGCACAAGGAGTTCAACGCCGTTTCCAGACACCCGCAATCGAGCGTCTGGATCGATGATGATAATCTGGGCCGGCCTTAGTTGGCGGCTAACATCTCCGTCACCGCAATCGAGTTGTCCGGCAAGTAGTGCTACCAGCGTGTAGTCGGACGTCGGCGGCGTTTCCCACTTAAGTTGTTTCGATTTCCGGTAATAGACGGAGTATTCGGAACTGACAAGAAACCGATTGAGCAGGGGAGCCGAGCGGGTCATTCGCCCAAATGTACGCGAATCAGATCAAGAGCTTCAAATAGCGTAGGTTGCGTTTCGCTTTTGTACCAGCAGGGCGGGATCGTTTGTGATGATGCAGTCAATGCCGTATTTGCGGCTTCGTGCAAGCCATGATGGGTCATCAACGGTCCAAACAACAACCTTTAGTTCAGCACGACGCGCTTGCTCGATGGTTCTTCGATGCACCAGTTGACGATGAAGAGCGATCTGATCGGCACTGACCGCCTTCGCGCGCTCAATTAGCATCTGACCTGGAAGCAAGGAAACGGGATCGCTGATTTTGGGCTCAAAGAGCGCTGCCGTTTTTAGTTCAGGCGCGAGCCGCTTTACCTCGGCAATGGCAGAGAGATCAAAACACTCGATTATGACCCGGTCGCGGATTTGGTTGTTCGCAAGCATTTGACATATCGTGACGGCAATTTGCCGAACCTCGAGCGGCAAGCACTTCAATTCCAGATAGAGTAGGGCATCGCTATTGGAGAACTCGTCGAGCAATCGTCGCAAAGTTGGGATAGTCTCACCAGCGAAGTCACGAGTTCCCAAACCACGCGCACGCGAAAACCAACTACCAACATCGGTCGTTTCCAAATCTGTTGAAGATAGATCCGCGACGCGTTCAGGGCGTCCGGCTGTTCGTTGTAACGTCTCGTCATGAATAACGACTGGTACACCGTCTTTTGAGAGTCGAACGTCAAATTCGATCCCCTCAGCTCCGACTTCGATTGCTTTGTGAAACGCAGCCATCGTGTTTTCCGGCGCAACGGCCGACGCTCCCCGATGACCAATGATGAGTGGATTGACAGACATGGTGCCAATACGAGTGTGTGGGGCCAGAACGACGCAAGCGAAGCCAATTTTCAGGTCAGGAAGGGCGGTTTACCCCCGCTAACGGTGCATGACACTTAACGTTGAATCAGTGCGCAACGTGAGCGTGGGTAAACCGCCCTTCCCAACCTGAAAATTGCCGAACCTTGAATCTGTATCTGGAACGATTAATGTACTGGGCTGTAAACGACTTTCTTCAGTTTTATATCAAACGTGCCGTAATCAGTTTTGAGTTTTCCGCTTACGGGAATGCGACGATGGTCGTCGGTGAGCCACAAAGAAAACTGACCCTTCTCTTTCTCGACGATCCTATTAGGTCCGAACAGATCTGGATCTACACGCACAACGTCGACTTTACCAAGAATCGTCTTCATTCTTTTCTTTTCGACAATGCGAATCGGCACCTGATAGACCCTACCCCCGTCTCCGATGAAGACCTCGAGTGACTTGCCTACCTGAAGCGGCTGCGTGCGGATGAAATAGATTGCCGATAAGACGTCCTGAAGTTGTCCTGAGAAGTCAGTGATGATCTGTCGTGGCTCGCGAGAAGGGTTGTTAGGATCCTGCTGCGTCCACGACATCTTTCCTTTTTGTCTGTCAAAAGTGGCTTCACTCATCCGAACACGCTTGCCTTGTTCATCGTGAATATTGGTGCGCTGCACAGTGAACGACAACGGCTCAACGATCGACTCAACCCGTTCTTTAAAATTCAAATTGAAAAGGCGAGGGAAAAATCCCTTACTGGAAATTTCAGCCTTGAAGATGAAAGCTTCCGGCGCCGGCTCATCAACCTCCATATCTGGAGATCTGAATGCAGTCCTGCCGGCGCTGAATTTGAAGTCGGCTACGTCTAACTTCCGCAGGATAGCTCGCGAAAACTCGGCCTCATAAAACAGCTCTTCAGATGGCTCAAACGGCAGCTTGCTACGCAGAGCAGCCGGTCCTTGCGTTGCGACGGTCGCCGTTGGCGAGGCGGCGCCCACAGCAACTACCATCGCCAAGGCCATAGAAAGAAAGACTAAAGTTCGCATCCGAGTTACTTCAGGTAATAAGTTCTAATGAGCAATAAACTCCAGGCGATTAAAAATCCCAGCGTCGCACGATATTCACGATAACGGAGGTAAAGGCTGCGATCGAATCTGGCACCTTCAACACGATCAGGTCGATAAGCCGTCAGCCGGGGAAAGAACAACGGAACAGCCCGTTTGTACAACTGGTAATGCTCGTCGAAAAGCTCGGCGAGGGTAGTCGCTTCGACGCGCATCACCGGAAAATAGATGCCAAGAAAAAGCGCCCCAAACAGAAGGGCCAAGACCAGTCGACCCGATGCAACGGTAAAACCCAGTCCTATGAGAAAACTCCCGAAATAAAGTGGATTGCGCGTGTATGCGTAAGGCCCGGCAGTGGCGAGCTCAGCATTCTTTCTGATGTGACCTGAGGCCCATGCTCGGATGGCGAGCCCAGTGACGGAAATTAATGCCCCAATAATCAGCGATACTGGCGTAGGCTTCGCAAGAGCTATAAACACAAAAGCGCAAACGAACCCGAGAGGCACCCGCCAACGCTGAATCCAGGTTCCACCTCTTCGCATTGTTAACCAGCCAACGGAAGACTTCGACTGGAAGGCGACTGTTTGAGAATCCTTTTCTCAACCGCCTGAACTACTCGTTCGACGTCGATATCCATGCAAATCCATTTCGAACAGGAACGGCGGTGACAATCAACGCGGCAATCAATGTCCGTTCGTTCTACGCAAATGTCCGCCGCCCGAGGGCTACCGTTGCGCCACCACTCGGTAGGTCCGAAGAGTCCTACGATCGGCGCCTCTGCGGCGACGGCGATATGCGTAGGCCCGGTATCTCCGCCCACATAAACCTTGCACATAGTTGCCAAGGCGTAAAATCCCTTCAGCGAGAGAGAAGTAAGACGAGCGGTTCCTGACTCTGATGATCGCAGAACGTTCTTCGCCAGATCTTCCTCGCCGGGTCCGTGTGCAATCAAAGAGCGCAGTCCGAAATGTGCCCACAGCGCGTCGGCAAGTCGCCCAAAGCGTTCGGGACTCCAAAGTTTCGTCGGCCAGCCACCACCCGGATTGAGGATCGCAAAATTTCCCCCGACATCTGCGGCTGCAGCAGCGGCGGCTGCTTTATCGTCCGAACTGATGGCCAACGGAAAGTTCAAATCTGTTTCCGCGGTTGGTACCTGTACGCCTAACGCGCCATTCACAAGTTGCAGGCCCTTAAAGATAACGTGCGTTTTCCGAGGAACGGATACCCTTTTTGAGAGCAGGAAGGCGCTGGCGGGTTCGCGTAAACCCTCACGAGAGAAGCCGAAAACACGACGCGCGCCGGAAAGGCGCGCGATTGAAGCGGACTTCAGAAGTCCCTGAAAGTCGAGGGCTACATCGAAGGCCGAGGCGCGTAACCGACGTAACTGCTGGCGCGGTGCCCGCAGCGTCTCCCCAGACATCAGCCCGCGCCTCAACGCCTTCGTGTCGACTTCGATGAGGTGATCCAAAAGCGGGTTGTCTTTCAAAATTTCAGAAGAGTTGCGCTCGACGACCCAGGAAATCTCCGCGTGCGGCATCGCGGCGCGGATGGCCGACAGCGATGGAAGAGTGTGGACGATATCACCGATGCTGCCTAATTTAACTATCAGTAGTCGCATTCTTATCCAGAATCTGAACGAGTGATCCGAAAATTTAGAGGTCTACGGCCGTCCTCCGTAGGTCCTTATACGTAGTTTAGTCGAACTTCTATAGGATTGCGCCAACAAAGGACATGGCTGAATATTCCGTGATTCGCGTCACCCTTGCAAACGACTTACAAGGGTCGAAGTCGAATGATCCTTCGGATCGCCAACAATAGCGACTCGACCCCCGTATGACCGCACTATTTCTCGTTCCGGTACCGTCTCTTCTGTATAGTCTGTGCCTTTTGCGTGAATGTCAGGCTTCAATGCCAGTAATAACTGTTCAACCGTCGGCTCATCGAAGATCGTAACGTAGTCAACCGGCTCCAATGCTGCGATAACCTCCGCCCGTTCCTGCGCCGGCTGAATCGGTCGACCCGCTCCTTTCTGAACGCTGACCTGTTCGTCTGAATTTACGCCCACGACCAACAGATCTCCGAGCGCGCGTGCGCCAAGCAGATAACGCACATGCCCAACGTGCAGGACGTCGAAGCAACCGTTGGCGAAGACTATAGTTGCGCCGGATTCGCGGGCAGCGTTCACTCGGGTGATCAACTCGTGACGCATCAGCACGCGAGAAGAATAGACTTCGTTCGATTCGGTCGTCATTGCCCAGAACTGAGGATGGAGTGTTCGAGTTCAGCGGCTGTTATTGAAGCTGTCCCGCGTTTCATGACCACCAATCCGCCCGCGTAGTTCGCCAACCGTGCCGCGTCCGAAAACGATGAATCACAGGAAATTGCTAAGGTGAAAGTGGCAATGACTGTATCGCCGGCTCCGGTGACGTCGACGGGCGATTCAGCACCGACCGCCTTGATGTGCAAGGGCGCGACTCCATCTTCCAGGAGCATCATGCCGTGACCGCCCCGAGTGATTAAAAGAGCTCGATAATCAAGTTGATCCTTCAGTTCCTGGGCGGCCTTTTCTAAACGGATTAAATCGCTGATCCTTTTACCAATCAGCTGTTCCAATTCGTCTTCGTTTGGCGTGGCGGAGGTGAAACCTTTGAAACTCGCCAAGCGAAAACGAGAATCGACGAGAATTGGAATCTTCTGCTTGGCAGAGACTTCACGAAGTGTCGTCACGGCGGCGTCATCAACGACGCCATAGTTATAGTCGGAGATGATCACAGCGTCGGCGTCTGACGCTGCTTTTCGCAGAGCGTTTGTGAGCTGGCTGCGCGCCTCTACATCCACAAAGGGAGAATCTTCGTAATCAATACGAATCACCTGTTGACGGTTTGAATGAGCCTGACCGGCGAGTATGCGGACCTTGGTTGTGGTGTTCAACTTCGACGCGGTAATTAAGCCGTCGCAGTTGACGTCAGCCTGCTCGAGCTTAATCCGCAATTCGCGACCGGCTTCATCATCTCCGGCCACTGATATCAAACTAACTCTGGCACCCAGGGCGGCGAGATTCACCGCACAATTTGCAGCGCCACCGGGAATGGTTTCTGTTTGTTCGTGCCGGAGTATAAAAACAGGGGCCTCTCGCGAGACCCTGGCAATTGACCCATAAAGAAATCGGTCGGCTATTGCATCGCCCACCACTACTATTTTGCGCTGCGAAAAACATTGCACGATGCCGCGCAGCCGGTTCTGAAGTGTTTGCTGATTTGCGGTCAACTTTTTTCCTTAGTGTTAGGGAGAGCTATTTGATGCAGCCCCCAAGAATTGCCTTCACTGCTTCTAAAAGATTCTCAGAAATGAGATCCGGCTGATACCTCCAATTCGAACGTTGATATTCCCATTCGCCTCGTCCGTATCCGCTTAACACGAACGCCGAATGCAGGCGGGCATTTCGTGCCAGCTCAATGTCACTGTACCGATCGCCGATCATCCAACTCGACCCAAGATCAATCGCAAAATCCTTAGCGGCGCGGTCAATTAAGCCTGCTTTCGGCTTCCTGCAATCACAATCAAGACGATACGGCGGCTCTCCGACCGTCGGATGATGCGCACAATAGTAAATTGCGTCGACCCGTGCAGAGCTGTCGCTCATCTTTTGGTTTAGCTCGTTATGAATCTGTTTTACTACTTCTTCCGAAAAGTATCCGCGCGCTACTCCCGCCTGGTTCGTCACCACAATCGCCAACCAATTGTTCCTGTTCAGGAGTTTTATTGCCTCAATAGAATAGGGGTATAACTGAAATCGTGAAGGATGGTTAACATAACCCACTTCTTCGGAGATGGTACCGTCTCGATCAATAAAAACCGCTGGACGCTTCATTTGATCTACGCGACTGAGTCGCAAATGCTCCTGACTGTTTTCTGAAAGCTTCCTCGCTTGAGGAGCGATAGCGATCGTTCAAGTACTTCATCGACTGTAATCGCAGTCATGCATCGATGATCAATCGGACAGTCGCGAAGCATACACGGAGCACAGTCTGGCGGATGTCGCAGTATTTCAGCTTGCGCTGAAAATGGACGCGTCGTCAACGGATTCGTTGGGCCAAAGATTACGATCGTCGGGCGACCGAGAGAAGCGGCGATGTGAGCAGGGCCCGTGTCGTTAGTAATAACTAAATCACAAATCGAAAGAATTGCCGTAAGTTCATCAAGGGTGGTTTTCCCAGTCAGAACAATTGGATGCTCGCGCATGTGACTGGTTACTTCGACTGACACATCCTCTTCTGCCTTTGAGCCAATTAATAACACCTGCTTACCGCGTTCGATGAGTCCATCTGCCAAAGCAGCAAACGATTTAGCGGCCCAACGCTTAGCCCGGCTATTAATTGAGCCAGGACAAACCGCGACGACTTCATTGTTTTCTTGTACTCCATCCGCGCTCAGACGCCGTCGCGCTTCATGTTTTCGAGTTTCAGATAGTTCGAGAGTTGCGTCAGGTGGATGGTCGATGACTGTGTTTGAACCGAATAGCGACTGTTCGAGAGCCGCAATTAAATACAAGTAGTAAAAAACTTCATGTTCCGTCGAACGCCAATCCGGCAACGGCACAGGGTCAGTCAAAAGAACCTGACGGGATTCAGTTGCGTAACCAATGCGGCGCGGGACACCAGCGAAGAAGGGAATTACCGCTGCTTCAAACGCATTCTGAAAGAGAATCGCCAAATCAAACTTCAGTTTTTTCCATTCACGGACCTGACTCACAACACTTAGAACACTGCGTCGATCGTAAACCAACACGTTGTCAATGAATGACTGATGCGTAAACAGATCGCGGGCCCATGGGCGAACAGCCAAAGTGATTTCCGCCTCTGGCAGGAGTCGACGCAGCGCTCGCAATGCCGGAACTGTCATCACTGAGTCGCCGACCCAGTTTGTTCCGCGAACAACAACACGTTGGATTCTTTCAGATGTCAAACTTTCAGCGTCATCCTCTTACAGCAGATTTCGGATTCCTTCTTCAATTCCAGTGCGTGGTTCCCAGTGTAGTTCCTGACGGATGCGGGTCAGGTCAGAAACGTACTTCGTTAAAACCGGCGTGGGTATTGATGCATCTTCTTCTATAACGGGAGTCACGTCGATCATTTCGCCGACCTTTCGAATTATCTCACGGACAGATGCGACATTCTCTCGTCCGCCGCCGAGATTGTAGAGGCCAAAGTATTGTGCTGAATCAATGAACGATTGGCATGCTCTGGAAAGATCATCAACGAATAAAATATCGCGCGCAGGATCAGCTCCGGCCGGAAGTCGAATAGGCGAACGATGCTTTACAGATTCAACATAATGAGTCACAAACCCATTTTCATTGCCTGGACTGGATCGCGCATAAACGGCTGACATTCGAAATATACACGCTCGAAGTCGTCGTTCAGCGGCGTAGTATTCCACATACTTTTCGCCAATGAGTTTTGACCACTCAAGCGCCGACTGCCCGCAAAAATCGGTTGGGCAAGTTTCAGGTACTTCATTGTAATTGTTTGCATGACTACCGTAGACGTCCTTAGTCGATGTGTAGATAAAGCAGGATCCTGCCTCCATCTGGCGAAGCAGATTCGCAGTGCCCTCCGCGTTTGTTCGAAAGGATTCATACGCGGCGTTTGGATCTTTATCGAGCAATGCTGCAAGGTGAATTACGACGTCGTAATCCGCTACCTTCCGAACATCCCGTTCATCAAGAATATTGAGATTTGAACGGCGAGAAAAATCGTCGGCTGAAAAGAATCTGCGGACGTGTGTGCCGAGGTATCCGCTTCCGCCCGTCACGAGGATCTTCATGGCTAAGGAGTTATCATTATTGGCGGGAGAGCAGCGCTAAGTAGGCAGCCATAGCTAAACCTCGATTACTGATGCCTTGGTTGTTTGCGCTCGAACCAAACGGTGCAGTTTCTGAAGCGCTTCCGCTTTGCCGATGGCGATTAGAATGTCACCAGGTTGAATCGGCGTGTCGCCCACTGGGTTAAAGATAATTTCCCCGTTCCTGCGTGTGATGCCCACGATCACGATGTTCAATTCGGAACGAATTGTAGTTTCTCTTAACGTCCGCCCAACAAGCGAAGAAGCCTCATCAACCTCAAGTTGTTCAAAACCCAACTCGAGTTTATTGGCTGTGATGGAGTCAAGGAAGTCACCGACAGCAGGCTTCTTCAAAGCCACAGCAATGCGATGACCGCCAATTATGGTTGGCGCGACAACTCGGTTGGCTCCAGCTCTGATCAGTTTTGGCTCGGCCTGCTCTTCGGCGGCGCGTGCGACGATATGCAGATTTGGATTCAGATGGCGCGCTGTTAGAACGACATAAACGTTGTCTGCGTCGTTTGGAAGACAAGCTGCGAGGCCGCGTGCTTGTTCTACGCCTGCCTCGACCAAGGTTCCTTCGAGTGTGGCATCTCTAACGAGCACCGTTGCACCTATGTTAGTAAGCTCAGATACCTTTTCGCCGTCGCGCTCGATTACGATAAAGGTGTCGTGCGTGGACAGGAGGTCCCGAACGAGGTGCGAACCAACTCGTCCCGCGCCGCAAATGATAAAATGATTTCGCAGTCTGCTCATTTTTCTAGAAAGACGCCGTTGGCCGAATGTCGCAACCATTTCTGACTGGACAATCCTCTGTACTGCGGTGGTCAGCGCATAAAGCACGATGCCTACGCCGAACAGCATGAACCCTGTGGCAAACGCTCGTCCGAGAGCGGTCTTCGGCGTAATGTCGCCGAAGCCAACTGTCGTCACCGTCTGAACGGTTGTGTAAAGGCTGTCAAGTATAGTCCAGCCTTCGATCAGTCGAAACGAGACCGTGCCAACGGCAATTGCCAGCAATACAGCAACGACGACCAGGCGGAGTCCTGACGTTTTTGTCCCGAACCCGCCG
Source organism: Pyrinomonadaceae bacterium (assembly GCA_036559885.1). Taxonomy (GTDB): domain Bacteria; phylum Acidobacteriota; class Blastocatellia; order Pyrinomonadales; family Pyrinomonadaceae; genus PSRF01. Next base: position 2,434 of record DATBSH010000281.1, on the reverse strand, counting down.
GGTCCTGAGGGTGTTAGACTCATATGGGGAAAGCTGCATCAAACTGGTTGCGGCAATTGTCGGCCACGTTAGCTAAAGCTGCTGAGGGTGTCAAACTGGAGTGTCCTAATTTGTAGGGGCGGCCTCTGTGGCCGCCCACACCTGCTAATGATACTTTCACTACGGGCAGTCAAGGAGGGCCGCCCCTACAAATTAGGACAGCACCGTCAAACTGTTATCGACAGAACTGTCGACAGAATGGTACGTAATAGAAGTAGATGAAGGAGGGCATCTTGACAGCAGACCGTTTCCGTTAACTAATGAGGTCTTGCGGTCGTGTAGTTTAAAAAGTCGGCACTGAAGTAGGCCCGATTGAATTTCTCTTATGCCCGTACGTTATCCGCCGAATCAGGTGTCCCCTGTAAAAGGTAGTCGTGATTCCCGCACTAGTCGACTCGTCGCTTATGCTGAACCGAACCAAAGTTTTCTCCGCCGCATAACCCGCCGACTCTTTACTGCGCCCATCATTATTCCCATAGTTTTTGTCAGCGCAATTGTTCTTGGCTTACTCATCTACTACTGGACAGTGTTTTCTGCTCGAATCGACAACTTGTTAGCGGGCGAAGTCTACACCCGGTCTGCGGGGATCTACGCTGCGCCCAAGCAAGTGCGCGTGAATGAAACGATTTCGCAGGATGATCTGATCAGTTATTTAAAGCGCGCCGGTTATGTTGAAAAAGGACAACAAGCTGACTCTTCTCGAGGTCGGTATTCACTGAACGGAGCAATTGTCGAAGTAGAACCAAGCAGCGCTTCGAGTGTCGACGGCCAAAGGCAATTTCAGCGTGTGCGAGTTCAGTTTGCTCGAGGCGGGAAGTCGATTAGCTCGCTGTCTGATCTGGATGGCGGCGGTGTGCTGCAACGGGCCTGGCTTGAGCCTGAACTAATCAGTTCCGTAACAGGAACTGAAAGAGCAAAACGCAAAGTTATCGGGTTCAGTGATCTGCCTCCACATCTTGTTAAGGCAATAACCGTCACGGAAGATCGATCGTTCTTCGATCATTACGGTGTAAACATTCGCGGAATCATTCGGGCGGCCGTACGCCGTTACGACACCGATCCTAATTCGCCTCTTGCCCGGCAAGGTGGGTCGAGTATCACTCAACAACTCGTCAAGAACTTGCTCCTATCTCCGGAAAAGACGCCGCAGCGGAAAATCTCGGAAGCCTACATGTCGATAATTCTCGAGACGAGGCTGTCGAAGCAGAAGATCTTTGAGCTCTATTGCAATCAGGCGTACATGGGCCAACAGGCCGGCTTCTCAATTAATGGCATGGGCGAAGCCGCGAGCGCCTACTTCAACAAGGACGTCACTACTCTTACGCTGCCTGAGTCGGCCATGCTGGCAGGCTTGATAAGAAGTCCTAACCGCTACAACCCATATCACAACTTGGAAACTGCGACTGCGCGGCGCAATCAGGTACTCGACTCTATGGCAGAGACCGGAGCTATCACGCAGGATGAAGCAAACGCGGCAAAAGCAACTCCGCTGCAAGTGACTCCAGTTCGCGGAAGAATCGATATGTCGGATGCGCCTTACTTCTCCGATTACGTTCAAAACCAGTTGGGCGACCTGATTGCCGGAGCCGGTACCCAACACTTGCGCGTCTACACGACCATAGACATGGATCTGCAGCGCGCAGCCTATTCTGCACTGACCAAACAACTGGCCGCGCTGGACAAGGTTGAGTCAAAGAGGTTCGAGCCTGGGACGCTTCAGGCTGCGCTCGTTGCGATGAACGCAAAAACGGGTGAGATCGTTGCGATGGTTGGGGGACGTGACTATTCAAAGAGCCAGCTCAATCGAGCTGCTGAAGCAATGCGCCAACCGGGTTCAGTTTTTAAGCCGTTTGTTTACGCGACGGCGCTCAATACCGCATACGATCCGGTGCCACGTGTGATCACACCTGCGACAACTTACATGGACGAGCCGAAGACTTTTACGTTTGATAATCAGGAATATTCGCCTGGCAACTTCGGAGATACGTACACGCACGCACCCGTAACGTTACGCGATGGTTTGGTCCATAGTCTCAACGTCGTTACAGTCGACGTCGCGATGGAAGTGACAATTGCGAGAGTCATGAGCCTTGCTGCAAAGGCGGGATTGCCAAGACCTGCTCGTTCATATCCGGCTATGGCTTTAGGAACAAGCGAAGCAACACCACTGCAAATCGCCTCAGCTTATACGGCGTTCGCTACTCTGGGGACGCGCAGCACTCCGATTGCAATCAACCGCGTCACTACAGGCGAGGGCGCAACGCTGGCGGCACCCACCACGCAAAGGAATGAAGTGTTTCGGTCGGAAGTGGCTTACGTAATGACTTCCTTCTTGAAAGACGTGGTGAATCGTGGCACCGCGGCAAAAGTAAGAGCGCGCGGTTTGAAAGCGAAT
>DATBSH010000280.1:0-5294 GCA_036559885.1 Pyrinomonadaceae bacterium | reverse complement strand
AGGAGCAGGAGCAGCACGCAGGGGCAGAACAGAACCAATGTCTCCTGCTCCTGCTTGGTGCCGCTGCCTCCTCCGTCGTTTCAAGCCACCCTTCCCAACCTGAAATCTTCCGCGAGTTGAATTGTGGTACTGAAGTTCAGTGTGATGAATCTTCTATCCGACGTGACATTGGGTCGTTTCGACGATCACTCAACTTCCGCATTTCGTAATTCCATTGCTTCCGTGTAATCTTTCCTCACACAAATCCGGCTTCTGCAAATTCAATACTCAGTATTTTTTCGATGAGCACTGAACCAAACAAAGTCATCTATTCAATGGTTGGGGTCAGTAAGTATTACGACAAGAAACCTGTCCTCAAAGACATTTATCTTTCCTATTTTTACGGTGCGAAGATTGGCGTCATCGGTCTTAACGGATCAGGCAAATCGTCTGTTCTGCGAATACTGGCAGGCGTCGACAAAGAGTTTAACGGGGAAACGGTTATCTCCCCGGGCTTCACCGTCGGCTATCTTGAACAGGAACCACTGCTGGATGACACTCGCACTGTGCGCGCCGTTGTTGAGGAGGCTGTTCAGGAAACGGTCGATCTTTTGAAGGAATTTGAGGAGATCAACGCGAAATTTGGCGAGGAGATGTCGGATGACGACATGAACGCGCTCCTCGAGCGACAGGGGGAAGTCCAGGAAAAGCTCGACGCACAAGACGCCTGGGACCTCGATTCGCGACTTGAGATGGCGATGGACGCACTACGCTGCCCACCACCTGAAACTCCCATCAAAGTGTTGTCGGGGGGTGAGCGTCGTCGCGTTGCTCTGTGCAGATTGCTTTTGCAAAAACCCGACATCCTTCTACTCGATGAACCCACAAATCACCTGGACGCTGAGTCTGTGGCCTGGCTCGAACATCATCTTCAGACGTATGCAGGCACGGTCATCGCCGTTACCCACGATCGTTATTTTCTCGACAATGTAGCCGGATGGATTCTGGAGCTCGATCGCGGCGAAGGAATTCCATGGAAAGGAAACTATAGTTCCTGGCTGGAGCAAAAGCAGGAGCGGCTGCGGCGCGAGGAGAAAACTGAAAGCGAGCGACAGAAGACACTGCAACGAGAACTGGATTGGATTCGGATGTCGCCGAAAGCCCGCCACGCAAAAGGCAAAGCGCGAATCAACTCGTACGAAGAACTTCTAGGGCAAGAATCGGAAAAGCGTCGCGAGGATCTGGAGATTCATATCCCAGCTGGACCGCGTCTCGGTCACGTTGTGATTGAGACTGAGAAGGTTTCGAAGGCGTACGGCGATCGACTGCTGGTCGAAGACATGACATTCGCGCTGCCACCTGGCGGTATCGTCGGCGTGATCGGACCAAACGGCGCCGGTAAAACAACGCTCTTTCGGATAATCACGAAACAGGAACAACCTGACAAGGGTACGATCAGAATCGGTGATACTGTTCAGCTTGCCTACGTGGACCAAAGCCGTGAGCTTGATGCGAATAAAAGCATCTGGCAGGAGATAACGGGCGGGGACGATACTCTTAAACTGGGTGGGCGTGAAATCAATTCACGCGCGTACGTCGCACGATTCAACTTCTCAGGCACAGAGCAACAGAAGAAAGTGGGAATGCTCTCGGGCGGCGAAAGGAATCGAGTTCATCTTGCGAAGATGTTGAAAGAGGGCGCAAATGTCCTGTTGCTTGACGAGCCAACGAACGATCTCGACGTCAACACGTTGCGCGCGCTCGAGGAAGCGCTGGAGAATTTTGCCGGTTGTGCCGTCGTCATTTCACACGACCGTTGGTTTCTCGATCGAATCGCCACGCATATTCTCGCTTTCGAGGGCGACAGCAAAGTCGTTTGGTTCGAAGGAAACTACTCTGACTATGAAGTCGATCGTAAAGCTCGTCTGGGCGCAGCGGCTGAACAGCCGCATCGAATTAAATACCGACATTTGACGCGTAGTTAGCAACACGCATGACCACAGCACGTTTAGAAGCGTTTAGTGATGGCGTTATTGCCATCCTAATAACCATTATGGTGCTCGAACTGCGAGCTCCACACGACGCCACTTTAGAAGCATTGAAGCCTCTTTGGCCTGTGTTCCTTAGTTATGTGCTTAGTTATGTTTTTCTGGGAATTTATTGGACCAACCATCACCACCTACTACATGCGGCAAAATATGTGAATGGTCGAATACTCTGGGCGAACCTTCATCTCTTGTTCTGGCTTTCGCTTATTCCTTTTACGACTGCCTGGATGGGTGTGAATCATTTCACCGGTTGGTCAATCGCCCTTTATGGTGTCGTGCTCCTGTTTGCGGCAATCGCGTACTTCATTCTAGTCCGCGCTTTGTTATCACTACACGGCAGTGAATCGTTTCTTGCCACTGCGCTGGGCAGTGATTTCAAAGGCAAGATCTCAATTGTTTTCAATCTCATTGCGATTGCGTTGGCGTTCGTAAACAATTGGCTCGCATTCTCTATTTACGTTTTGGTCGCGGTGATGTGGCTAGTCCCTGATCGGCGTATTGAACGTCGACTGACTGAATAGCTCAGCAATTGTCGCCTTTGAACCCATTGATGAGGAAATAGCTATGATCAAACTCCGTCTATTCGTGTGCGCCACGGTTGCCATGTTACTTAGCTTCGGCATAACCACCCACGCGCAAAACTATCCAAGCGAGACGCCACAGAAGTTTGAACCAACAAACTCTGGCTTCAATTACACAAAACGGGAAGTCATGATACCGATGCGCGATGGCGTCAAACTTCACACTGTAATCATCGTGCCCAAAGGAGCGCGCAATGCTCCTATGCTCTTGACCCGGACACCGTACGATGCCAGCAGCCTGACGAGTCACGCGGAGAGCTCAGATCTCGGTTCAATACTTACCGGCTACGACAATGCGACCGATGTGATTGTTGAAGGTGGTTACATTCGCGTCGTTCAGGACATTCGTGGCAAGTATGGCTCCGAAGGTGATTACGTCATGAATCGCCCACTTCATGGTCCACAAAATCCTACTAACGTCGACCATGCTACAGACACGTACGACACCATCGACTGGTTGGTAAAGAACGTTCCTGAAAGCAATGGACGAGTTGGCATATTGGGAATCTCGTACGATGGGTTTCTACCCTTAATGGCGTTGGTCAATCCGCACCCAGCATTGAAGGTATCTGTTCCGATGAATCCGATGGTTGACGGTTGGATGGGTGACGACTGGTTTCACAACGGCGCCTTTCGTCAACAGGGAATGTCGTACATCTACGACCAACAAGCTACGCGTAGAAACGAAATCAAATGGTGGACAAGCCACTTCGATGACTACGACATGTTTATCGAAGCAGGTTCGGCGGGCGAACTCGGCCGCCGTCGTGGTTTAGAACAGGTTGGGTTCTGGAGAAAGATTCTTGAGCATCCGAGTTATGACGCGTACTGGCGCGATCAGGCAGTAGATAAAATACTCGCCAGCCAGCCGTTGAAGGTGCCGGTTATGCTGGTCCATAGCTTGTGGGATCAGGAAGACATCTACGGCGATATCGCGGTGTACAAGGCGATCGAACCTAAGGATACAAACAACGACAAAGTGTTCTTAGTGCTTGGTCCGTGGCATCACGGACAAGAGATTCGAGACGGAAGTCAGTTAGGAGCGATTAAGTTCAACAGTGACACGGCGCTCACTTTCCGCAAAGAAATCCTACGGCCTTTTCTTGATTACTATCTGAAGGAAGGCTCACCGAAGCCTAATGTCGCGCCCGTGACGGCATTCGAAACGGGAACAAACGTTTGGTATCGCCTTAACTCATGGCCGTCCGGATGTCCGTCAGGTTGCACTGTCAAAGGCACGCCGCTGTATTTAACGGCCGGGTTGAAAGCCAGCTTCACTCCTTCAAATGCTACGACTCCGGGCTATGCAGAATACGTTTCGGATCCTGCCAAGCCCGTTCCCTATCGCGCTCGTCCGATCGATGCCACGAGTTGGTCGCGTTGGTTGGTCGATGATCAGCGTGAGGCGTCCGGTCGACCTGATGTGCTCGTCTTTACCTCAGAGACACTTACTACTCCCGTAAAAATTAGTGGCGAACCAATCGTCAACCTGATCGCCTCAACCAGCGGTACAGATTCCGACTGGGTTGTGAAGCTGATTGATCTCTATCCTGACCAGGTTGCGGGACAACCCGAGATGGGTGGATACCAGTTGATGATTTCAGCCGACGTATTACGCGGTCGATATCGTGAGAGTTTAGAAGTCGCAAAACCGATTCCAGCTAACGAACCTTTGCTTTACCGGTTTGCTACTCCGACAGCAAACCATGTCTTTCTACCGGGTCACCGGATTATGGTGCAAATCCAGTCGAGTTGGTTTCCACTCTACGACCGGAATCCGCAGACTTTTGTGAAGAGTATCTTCTGGGCCAAGCCCGAGGACTATCGAAAAGCGACTCAACGGATATATTACTCGCCGGGTCATGCGAGCTTTATTGAGCTACCTTTGGTAACGCGCACCAGTTAGTACGGAGCTACACAAACTGGACCATTCAGGATCAAGTCTATGGCCGAACCTAAAACAAAACCCACGAATCAAAGCGTCGACAAATACCTGAAAACCATTCCTGATGCCGTGAAGCGGGAAGACTCGATTCAAGTAACAGCGATGATGACGGAAATCACCGGGCACAAGCCAAAGATGTGGGGCACGAGCATCGTTGGCTTTGGTAGCCGTCGTTATAAGTATGCGAGCGGACAGGAGGGTGACTGGCCAGTCGTCGCCTTCTCACCGCGCAAACAAAATCTGACTCTTTACATTATGGGCAGTCCAGGCGAAGACAATGAGCTGCTTAAGAAGCTGGGAAAGCACAGCACCGGTGGATCATGTCTGTACATCAAGAGACTCTCTGATGTCGACATCCCAACACTAAAGAAGCTAATTCGCCAATCTGTGAAGGCGAAGCGCTGATCGCGAAAGAGAGTCGCGATCGTCATCTAGCGTGGCGAAGATTGACTCTTAATGACCGCTCCAGATGCTTTGTCCATCTGTAACGTGCGGCCCTCCTCAACTCGCTCGCGAAAAACAACTCTCCCACCGTTCACCTCTGGTACTTCAAAGCGGCTAAATGTTGGCGCATTTTCTTTTTTCAGGTCGGCATGTTGCCACACATATTTTCCCGATTGCAGATCAATCTTCGCGACAAAATTAGTTCCGGTTATGTACACGTAGTTGTCTTCAATCAAACCCGGACCAATATTTGTTGCTGAGATTGGCGCAAACCAACGGAAGATACGTTTGTTCGGA
>DATBSH010000279.1:0-3757 GCA_036559885.1 Pyrinomonadaceae bacterium | reverse complement strand
CCGGCAGGCGGTGAAGCACCCAGCATTGCGGAGAGTGCGACGTTTGTCATTGTGGGAAATGGCGATAGCAGACGTGTGGGTGCGTTAAAGAACTCGAACAGCCCTCGGTGTTGCGCGCTTTGAATTAGCTCGTGCGGTACTCCATCAAGACAGAGTAAAAGTCGGCGTGGACGATTTAATTGTCGTTGAACTTCGCGTTGCACAAAGACTCTCAACTAGAAAACGATCAAGAAGAAGCCGCCCGAAATTCTACCCTCTCATTCTCCCCAAGCTTTAGCTTGGGGTTACGCCGCCAACGAGAGTTTTTCGAAACCGTTTTAACGGTTTCCAAAGATACTCGCACATCCTGCTACGAATAAGCGAGAAACCGTTGAAACGGTTTCATGGTTTTTAAGATCGCCACTAACCTAAGCTAAAGCTGGGGAGAATGAGAGGACGACCCTGCGCTAAAATCCGGGTCAGGATGAAAACTTAGCGTTCTCCATTTTTCACCCGATGATTGAAGGTTGCTCCCGGCTTCGGGACGCACAACCTGTTCAGGCTTGTAGGGTTGGCGTAACCCCTTCTTCGCTTCTTCATGTGCATCGTAAACGTTGGGTCGCGCGAGCACTTGTTTATACTGAGACAGTGCGTCTTCACGTTTACCAGCCGCGTCAAATGAACGCCCAGCATAAAGGTAAGCCATGGTCACCAAGCCGGGTTCCGCCCGATCGAGTTTAGTTGTTGCGAGAAACTCTTTGGCAGCGCGTTCCTGCAAGCCGGCAGTTGCGAGCGCTTCTCCATATTTGAAGTGAATTAGATCCTGTGCTCGAGAGCTCGGGTCACTCGCGGCGCGATTGCGGATCAGTTCGTCAAAGGTAGAAAAGGCTTCCTTCTCTGCTTGCGCCGTGCCGCCTGCGTCATTGGCCGTCCGCTTCTGAGCCGCCAGAGCAACAAGCGCATCTGCTGTTTCGAGCCTGTAGAGATAGTTCCGGGGATACTTCGCGCTCAGTTCGCGAGTGATCTTGATGACGTCCGCGTACCGTTTTTCCCGTGTATAGAGTAAAACCAACACCGACTTTGCGTCGTCTTGCGACCAACGACCTTCTTTGGCCACCTGTTCCAACAACGCCAGGCCACGTTTTTTCGAACCACGAAAACCGCCAATGCCCGCCACAAGCTTGATTGGCAAAGGCAACGAGCCGACGACGTATTCGTAGAGTCCGATTGTGAGTTGCGCGTCGATGTACTTAGGGTCGAGTTTCAGAACCTCGCGGTGAAGATTGACGGCGTCGTTCCCATCCTTCAACGCCGCGTAGTGCCTTCGTTCGGCAGCTTCCTCAAAGGACGCCTTTAGACCTTCCGTGATCGCGAGGAAGTCGAGTGCTTCAATGTTCTTGGGATCCTGTTTTAGCTTTGCTTCAGCCAGACGTTTCGCTTCGCGAGTTAGGTTTCTAAATTCACTGACGACTTTTGGATCGACCTTATCGTCACCATTCGCATAGAAAGAGTGCGAGCTGTAAAGCGATGCCTGGAGACGCCGTGACTCATATAGTGACTTGATCCACAAACCTGCGGCCTGTAACTGATATCCAGCCGGATGATTCGGATAACGCTGTGCGATCTCTTTGAAGTCTTTTTGCGCTTTGCTGTAATCAAGATTGTAAAGAGCTTCGACTCCGCTGCGACGCAACGCTTCGAGTTGCTGCTCGTCTTCCGTATTTAGCCAGTTTGTGTTCGTTTGTTGGGCATTCACCGTCAACGTAAGTGCCGACAGGACAATGATGACAAGAAAAAATCTCACGAAAATCCTCCAAAGCTATATTTCAGTCGTTACGCGCTTGCGCTATCGAATGATTCCAGATATTTCACACCTGCTCCCGTATTGAACAAAACAACGCGATCATTTTTGTTTACGATTCCCTGTTTCAGCAACTTGCGTAGCGCAGGCAAACACGCTGCACCCTCTGGAGCACAAAACACCCCTTCAGCCGCACCAATTTCACGAGTCGCAGCAATCAACTCAGAATCCGTAACCGCAACAGCAGTTCCTCCCGATTCGCGGATCGCATCGAGAATCAGAAAGTCACCGATAGCTTTTGGCACCCGTAATCCAGAAGCTGTCGTCGCGGCATTCGGAAACTCGTCCGCAAAGCGCTTTCCTTCCTCGAAAGCCCGAACAATTGGCGCACATCCCGCCGCTTGAACGGTGACCATTCGCGGGCGCCTTGAACCGATCCAACCCATCTGTTGCATTTCATCAAAGGCTTTCCACATTCCGATCAATCCGGTTCCCCCACCGGTTGGATAAATAATCACATCAGGCAGTTCCCAATTAAGCTGCTCCGCCAATTCGTAGCCGAGCGTCTTCTTCCCTTCGACGCGATAAGGTTCTTTTAGCGTCGAAACGTCGAACCAGCCTTCCGCCTCTTTCCTACGAGCGACTTCGGCACCACAGTCAGTTATCAACCCATCCATCAACGTAACTGTGGCTCCAGTTTGTTCACACTCAACGACATTTGCACGTGGTGTGTCGCGGGGCATAAAGATGAAGCACTCAAGTCCCGCACGCGCTGCATAGGCTGCAAGCGCGCCGGCTGCATTACCGGCTGAGGGAACCGCAAGCTTTTTTGTCCCCAGCTCCTTCGCCATCGAAACCGCCGCCGCCATGCCACGAGCTTTAAAACTCTGCGTGGGGTTTTGTGATTCGTCCTTGATGTAAAGTTCGCGGAGTGCCGTGAGTTCGGCGAGTCTTGGCGCTGGCAGCAGCGGCGTCCATCCTTCCCCGAGCGAAACGATGTTTTCATCCTTCTCGACGGGCATCACTTCACGATAGCGCCACATATCGGACCGTCTTCCGGATAGCGATTGTTTTGTCAAAGAGTTACTTGCTCGCTCGAGATCGTAACGAACGAGCAAGGGCTTACCGCACTCACGGCAAAGATTGAGCAACCGCCGTGCCTCGTGCTGGAGCCCGCAAAGGGCACATTCAAGATGAGTGACATTCATTTTTAGATTTCCCTCGAGGAGAGTTTAGAAGAACTACTCAGTAATAAAAAACGGGATCTATGCCTGACAACGGTAGGTTAAAGAAGGAAACGGCAGGGTTCAAGGAGTAGCGAGAGGTTTGCCGAGGGTGCAGCAAACCTCTTGCACTAGGAGTAATGTGTTCGCCCGAAACTGCTTAGTTTAGTGGTTATGCGAGCTGTTGCCATCTATCTGACTGCGAATCTCACCGCCTGGCCACGTAGTGCTATGAACATTGACATACGTAGCGCCCGCCCGGATTGCCTGAATTAACTCATCGAGCTCTCCGGTACCAAGTCCCTGGTTCCTAGCACCTGCAGTTGCTGGTATGTTCGGACTCACGTCTGCCGCCACGATGGTGCCAGATATGGTGGCAGGAGGCGCGGGACAAGGCTGAGTTCCTGCTGGACCATTGCCGAGATTGGTGCAGAGGAATACGGTGATACCGCCCGTCGTACCCTTCGCTCCAAGGTGGATATGAGATTGTTGAACCGCACCTTCAAGATCCGAATAACTAAGTTCCCAATCGATTCGCGATCCATCATTGCTAATCCTGGCGGTGAAGGTCCCGTTGCCAGTAGTCGAAATTGCTGCCGGGGTTTCCTCATAACCAGTCAGAAATTCACTAATACGCTTGAAGCCTTGGGCCAGCACGACCGTTGAAGCCGACACCAAGGAAATCACGGCAATAAACATTCCTAGCCGTCTCATCGAGTCAACCTCCTATTCAGTTGTTGCGCGTGCGGCGAAT
>DATBSH010000278.1:0-4047 GCA_036559885.1 Pyrinomonadaceae bacterium | reverse complement strand
CATAGTTGTTCAAATATTAATCCAAAAAGGCCAGCTTAGGAATTGAATGAGTAATCTCCTCGTTAGAGGTCTCCCTCTGTGTCGCAGGTGCAATTTCTCCGACGCAATGGAAGTTGGTTGAAAATCAATTTTTCAACGATTCTGTGGATTGTTGTTGGGCTGAGGCTCTCCGGTTCCAGTCTCATCAGTATCTGACTCATCAGGCTCCGGTTCAACTTTGTCATCACGAATGTGCAGCACCATGCAATCGCTGTCTTCGTAGATTACCTCAAACCAACCGCTAGCTTTGGCATTATCAAAGAAGTCGTCGTGCGAATTGTCGGTGAACACATAGCGCGCACCGAAGCGATCGCGAATCAATGGACCGGGATCCTCTTCTTCGCCCAGTGTGATGCGATCGTAAAGTCTTGAAAGCGCGGGGTCCTTGTCGTAGAGATAGGTAGGATCCAGGCCGGAGACGTAAGCATGGCCAGGGTCGTAGTAAAACAGTCGCGGAAAGTCGTCCCAATCGGTATTGAAAATCACCTGGCCAGGCGTCAGGTTGGTACGCATCCATTCGGCGCCTGCCCGGTAATAGTCGTGCGGCCGGCTGTCGTGAATGTCTTTAGAGGTTGCGTAAACGTTGAGAAAGACGATCACTGCTAGTGAAAACGTTACAGTTATCACGCCGATTGCGCGCCAGAGTGATTTTGAATCGTCTTCTTCCGTCGCTACGTTTGATTGGGGCCGGTCAAGAAACGGTTGCAACTCGTCAAGGATATCGTCTGACAGTCGAGTCAATGTAGAACGAGCGCCCAGCAACCATGGCTGCAGCGCGAATGCAGAAAACATCACTGCGAAAGGCGGCCAATACTCAGCCATTCGCTTCCAGCGCGCCGTCATCATCATTAGTGCTGTTGAGAAGAGCAGAAAAAAGAGCGAGTGGTGCGCACGCTTTCGATCAGCAGGATCAAAAGCAATGTAGCCCGCAATCATCGCGACGCAGGCTACAACGGAGTTGATAGTGAATTCCCAGGTGGAATAGGGATACCATTCCTGCCCAACCTTCGTGGCAAAGTCAGCCGGCCTCAGTTTAGTTTTCAGGTGCTCGTAGAAAAGATCAAGGTTGACAGGAAAGTAAGGATTGATTACCAGCCCGGCCGCTGAACCCAGCAATACCCAGACAATCGGTCTCCATTCAAAGCGACGCTCAGTCCAGGCTATGACAGCCGTCCAGATAAACGCTCCAAGGATCAGCAAGACAAACATGTCGTAGGTCAACGCAAAAATGAAACTTAAGGGAAGCAGGGGCCAATACCTTTTGCTGAAGAGAAGGTGGATGGCAATTACCAGGTAGATGATGGCAAACGGTGGCGCCTTTGCCATGTTGAGACGGTAGAGAAACGGCGCTGAGCAAGCCAACAATGCGATGAGCCAGACGAGTGAATAACGAATTCGATAGCGGACTAACAACCAGTAACACGAGATCACGGCCAGGCTGGCGAAGATAGTCGCGGAGATTTTTGCACCCGTACGAAGATCAGCAAACCAGGTAAATGGCATCTGGAAGAAGTGGAAAAGCAGGTGATGGTCCACGTAATGCTTCGGATCGAGAGTGGTAAGAGGAAGCCACATAAACTGTGGCGGAAAACTTCGGCTGCGCAACGATTCCCAGAGCATGCGGCTCCACTTGATGTGATAGTAGCCGTCAAAATCACCGCAACAGATCGCCGAGGTTGAATATTGAAGTCGCCAGAATATCAGGCCAATCGCGATAGCTGCCGCACACAGTTGCACGGCGCTTAGCGCAGATTCCGATTTAAAGATTCTTGAAGGATGTGACGGGGTCTTCATTTACCGCCCAACTGCTTTCTGACTAGCGCAGCTTGATTCACAGTTGTTCGATAAGCGCGAGGAAGGCGCGCGGGTCAATTGGTTTAGTCACATGCTCATTAAAGCCGGCGGTTAGCGAGCGATTGCGATCATTAAACATGGAATAGCCCGTGACCGCTACCATTGGCACATTTTCGTAACCGGGCAGCGACCGTAATGCCTCAGCCAGTTCGTAGCCGTTCATTTCCGGCATGCCAATATCGGATATTACCAAATCGAATTGGTTCTCGCGCGCTAAAGCTATGGCCTCACGGGCACGCGAAGCTGTCGATACGTCGTACCCGGCATGCGTCAAAAGCACCGACAGCATTTCGGTGACATCGGGGACGTCATCGACAACCAAAACGAAGCGGTTCTTTTCGTTTTCCCTGGATGAAGGCCGTTTGTCTGGCCCATGTAAGGTCTTTAGCTGCTGTCCAGTCGGCAGAAACTGACTCGAGAAGTTTAGGGAATTGAGGTTGTTAGAAGGAGCGATCGAGGTCAAGCGGAACTCTGTCATTGGAATAACCTTCAGAGGTGAATAATCTTAAAATCGATTAAAGGGGGGAACTTAATTTAGCTGAAAGGAGAACTTCTGTCTAGGCTTTCTACGGACCAGACAGTATGTCAGTTTGGTGTCCAATAAGCCTCTAATTATGATTGATGTTTTGTAACCGCTTCGCGTACTGTTTCCAGACTGGATTTGTCTAGCCTCCCTTAGTCCGTCGGGCGTGACGACGCCAAGTTCCTATGTGAAACCCTTTCGACGGAACTGCGTCGCTGTCAGATTCTATGTTAGCTTCAGGTCGATGTATCCTGCCGGCAATCTCTTCATTCCCGTAACCCACGGCCGGCTCGAGGCCATCCTCAAAGAGCCACGCGATGGTCCGGCCCTGGGAGTTGCGCTGGTGCTCCATCCGCATCCGCTGGGTGGCGGCACGATGCACAATAAAGTAGTGTTTCGCGCCGCGAGTGCACTCAACGATGCAGGTTTAGTTACGTTGCGAATAAACTTTCGTGGGGTAGGACAAAGTAGTGGCGAACACGATGAAGGGCGTGGTGAACTCGAAGATGTGCGCGCGGGCCTCGAGTATCTTGGAAAGACCTTTCCCAGAGAAAGCGTAACGCTTTGCGGTTTTTCATTCGGCGCCCGGGTTGGGTTGGAGGTGGGAGTTGCGGATGAACGAATAAGCGATTTGATTAGTATCGGTACGCCCGTCGACAAGTATGACTTTGGTTTCCTCGAGTCCTGCGGCAAACCGATTCTTTTTGTCCACGGTGATCGGGACGAGTTTGGGAGTATTCCGCACCTCGAAGACTTGGTTGAGAAGATACGACAACACAATTCGGCGGTTGGGCTGCACATCATTAAAGACTCGGGACATTTCTTCGAAGGTCATCTCGACGAACTGAAACAAACGATCACAAACTGGGCAAAGCGCCAAGCGAAACAGGTCTGACTTGGGCTTAGTCACTCGACCTTCGCCTGCGGCAAAGCCGCGTTCGTTAGTAAAGTTGCCATCGGAGATGGCATATTACCCTCGGAGCCTTTCCGCACTGTGCGGCGGCAAAGCCGCGTTCGTTAGTTGAACTAATCGCGCTCGGCCTTAGGTGTTTTGTCTGATCTCTGGAATGAGCTGATAGAAATAAACTGCGACGACGGCTTCTTGTCGCGAAGTCGCAGTTTGATGAACGCAAACGCGATGGCGACTACAACCGCTAGGACAAAACCGCCGAGCAGCTTCCTGCCAAGGTCGTTGAAGTCAGAGGAAGAGTTGTCTTGCAGTTCAGTGATGACGAGCAAACTGAGATGGAAGAGCGCAATTGCAAGTTCGGTCGGCATGGCTTTTCAGACCTTTCGGAGACAAGATTTGAACGGGGCCAGCCGCAAACTTAGACACCAACGCGTCGAGTTTGTTCCGCTTTCTGGTCAAAGGGAGACCGGAACAAGAAATCGAAAGTGCTGACGATATCTGATCATTAGGAAATCAACATGAGCCCTTACCGCGATCCGGCCATTCGAATCACACTTCTGCCCCGGGACACGAATTCGGCGGGCACGGTTTTCGGCGGCGTTATCCTTAGTTATATCGACATGGCCGGGGCAATTGAAGCGCATCGACGTACGGGGATGGCTAGATTCGTGACCGTTGCGATGCGCGAAGTTATCTTTCACAAGCCGGTGTTCGTCGGCGA
>DATBSH010000277.1:0-4798 GCA_036559885.1 Pyrinomonadaceae bacterium | reverse complement strand
ACCAGTGGCAATTATTAAAGGGCACGGAGCCTGCTGACCTAGTGTCCTGTCTCAGAAGTTCGCTGACAAAAGTCGAGCGGGGCAGTAGCCCGACCGTTAGGGAGTCGCGCCAAGCAGAAGCCCGACTGTCAGGGAGGGCTCGTTTTGCTTCTGCGCGTCGATGCCCAAAGCCCTTGCTAACGCGCGGGCTTCTGCTTGGTCTATGCTGCCGCAAGTTGCCGAACAATCACTACTCGCGCAGATGCTGGGGTTTTGAGACAAGCTCGTTAGCAAGGGCTTCGTTGCTGCTACGCAAGTGAACCCTCCGAACCTTCCCGCTGAGACACCATCTCCGTCTTCCAAGTGAAAAGGCCGCTTCCGAAAACGAAGCGGCCAAAGGACCTCTGAAGCGCGAAAGCGATGAGCCTACAAAGTAAACTCTTTTGCTAATTGAAGTTCTGCCTTACGTAGCTCAAAACGTCCCCGGCCCAGATTGCCTTCAGGACTAAGCGCAAGCACAACGAAGTATTCACGGCTAAGCAATCGCATCACCACTACCGTCTGGTCGAGCAAAATGACCAGTTCTCGCAGATCCCCGAGTCCAGTATCGTTCCCTGCTCGTTGGGCATTACGAACAAGGGACGTAAATTCAGCCGCTGCCACGTCGAGATTTGCGTCTTTGCCGGCCTCCCCGAAAACCTTTTCCACAGCAATGCCGTCAGTTCCCATGATCAGCGCACCGAGACTTCCTTCAGTGTGCTCAATGATGACTTGGAGCATCTCCTTGAACATCGCAGAACCTCCTTACGGACGTGTGCCACCAAGAGTACCGGGCCGGGCGCTCGGAGCTGACGCAGGTGGCGTATTCGGCGCCGGAGCGCTCAAGAGTTGTGGCGTTGTTTGGGGAGCAGTCTGCTGCTGCTGCAGCTGCAACTGTGTAGGGGTTGGTGTGTTGCTTGGGGGATTTCCCAAAGGAACAGGCTGCGGGATGGTTGTGACCCGTGGTCCAGTGCTGGTCCCACCCGCAACCGGACGGCCCTGATAGTCGGGACGATAGATATGCGGTGTTATGAAGAACAGGATTTCGCTGTTGGAACGGGTTATCAGCTTGCGCTTGAAGAGATTGCCCAGTACTGGTATCGAGGCTAGACCGGGGGTGCGTTGTTGAGTCTCGCCCTCTGTGTCGGCTAAAACACCGCCCATAACAGTCGTGCCGCCATCTGGAACGAGCACTTCAGACTGCATGCGTTGCGTGTCGATACCGGGTACGCCGCCAACGGCTATGGCTGTGTTGATTGTGTTGTTCTCAATCGTAACGCGCAGAATGACGGTGCCAGCATCTGTGATCTGTGGGGTGATAGAGAGTCGCAGCGGAACCGAAACGAAAGTTGTAGTCACAACTGCCGTTCCGCTCGCTGATTGCGTAGTCTGCACGGGAATCTGAGAACCACTCTCTATCTGTGCCGGACGGCTGTTCAAAACAGTCACTCGCGGCGTGGCAACCGTTTTGGCCTGACCCTTCGATTCTGCGAGAGTGAGCAGGGCGCTGATTTGCGCCGTTCCGAAGATCCCGGTCGTCAAACCAATAACGGTGCTTGCTGCGGTAGCAGCAAGTGCATTCGAGGGCAGGGGGGTCTTAACCAATCCGCCAAAAACGCCCTGTGGAACTGGCCCAGAGGTTGCCGGGGTAGCCGTGGGCAGTGTTGAGAGGTTAGCCAGCCCACCGTGTCCCAGGTTCAGCACACCAGCAGAAAGCTGGGCGCCGAGGTCGCGGCTGAAATTGCGCTGAGCTATCACGATACGAGTTTCGATTTCGACCTGGGGCTCTGGCTGATCCAGAATCGCAACGAGTTGGCGAATCGCTTCAATGTTCTCCTTAACATCCGTGACAATGAGCGTGTTACTCCGTCCGTCGACCTCGATTGAGCCGCGACGAGATAGGCGGCGCGATATGATCGGCAACAAACCCTGATCGCCGCTTCCGCCCGTGGCGTCTCCGCCTGCACCACCGCTGAAACTAAGATTCGTGGAGCCACCCGAGAATGCTCCGGTAGAGCCTGCGGCTTGCGCGAGCGTTCCCGACGCGCGCGAATAATTCAAACGAATGAATTCTGTAACCAGCGGCGAAGCTTCAAGACGCGACTCGTTAATGATTCTCTGCGTTCCCGCCTCTTTGGCGAGTACTTCCGTCGTTGCCACGCGCAGGATGTTGCCGCTCGTTTCGATGCCCAGGCGATTGGCTTTAAGAACTGCATCCAGCGCAACATTCCAGGGCACGTCCTGCACGTTGACTGTCACGGGGACGGCACCCACTGAAGAGTCGATGACGAAGTTTACGCCATACTGCTCGGTGATATAGTTGAGTATGTCGCGAATGTCCGCGTTGACAACGTTCAGATTGATCGGTTCTCCAACAAAGCCGGGCTGTCCATACTGTCTTCCCTGGTCAGACTGTGCCATCTTATCCGCTGCAGCGGAGATTGCTACGACTGGTGTTGGAGTCGGCGAAGGCGAGGGCTTCTGCTGTGGTGCTGCAGCAGCTTGCTGGCTAGAATTTCCGGAGATCGTCATGACGTTCGCTAAACGGAAAGTAGTCGCGCTTAAAACAGCGGCGAGAGGGGCACCTTTTGTTACACCCAGGGCATTGGCGCCAAACAGGCATAGAAAAAGCAGGACGAGCGTGGTCCTTCCTATGGCTGCGGAAATTGGAGACTGATAAGGCATCTTTCCCTCCTTAAGGGAATTGCTGGACTTCACCGCCACGCGCTACGCTCGTTTGCGGTTGGGCAATTGAAGCGCGCGCCGCACAAGCGGCATCATCCGGGGGTTGATTGTCAAACTGCGCAACCTGGCGCTCCAAGACCGGACGGTCCAGAGAGCCAACTACACGCGCGAAATGGTTTCGGATTCGATGGCTTTGGACCACTGTTTCGAAACCAGGAAATCGATCAGGGCTTGTCCGCCGCTGATGGTTTTTGCTTTTCGGGTTCAGCAACTGCCCGATCAGCGGCCAGCGCTTTCACCTCGGTCATTGCATCGGCGGAACTCGGCTGGCGCAAAGCTTTCATTTCCACTGAATGCTCACGTCGCCCATCGGTGAAAACCGTCTCGCGACGGAACACCAGGCGATTGTCATCGATGGCCACTAACTGGCCGTCATAGAATCGCTCGCCCGGATAGATCACGTAAGACAGTTTGATGGGCGATGCTTCTACAATCGCCGCATAGCCCCTGGGAGTGTGTGAGATACCGACGATCTGCATTTCACTGAGGAGCAGAGCCGTCGTCGGTTTCGGCGCCGGCATGCGAGCATTCATGGCAGCTAATTTCTGAGCCCTGTATTGAGCAATTCGCTCCTGAATTGAAGGCGGCAGCACCTGGCCGTTGCTCCTCCTGGGGGCCGCGCGTGGCGCCTGGTATTTTCTAAAAGGATCGCGGCCTCCATCGCTTGCAGGTTTCATCGGCGGCGTCTTGGTATCGCTATCCTGCGCGTGCGCGCGTACGATTGCTCCGTTGATAGCGAGGAAGGAGGCGATCACAAGGCCAGCAAATCCGAGTCTAGTTATGCTTGTGTAGGTCATGATTACTTTCCTAGAGAGCTTTTAGTGATACTCGCACGGTCAGATTACTTCGCAGGCTGGGGCACCGCGGGTGCAGAAGCCTGTCCGCCCGCACCTGCTGCTGGCGGACTCGCCTTCTGGAGTCGTTCAGCAGACACGAAGTAAGCTGTCAGATCAAATTTCGCATCCACTGTCGTCGTCGGCGATTGCTTTTCGGATTGATGGAGCTCAAAGTTGGTGATTGAGACGATCCGCTGATAGTGAGCGAGTTGTTCAAAGAAAGCCCGCAGGGAAGCAAATGAACTCGTCACATTTACCTCGATTTTCTTACCGCTATAGTTTTCCTGCTGGAGATCGTCCTTGTTGGGAGTGAATTTTCGCAAAACAAGTCCGTTGTTGCGTGCTCGATCCTGGATTCCTTGTAGCACCATCGTCAACTCGCGCTGCTCCGGCAGCAGGGCCTTTAGCTCCTCATACTCTTCCTGCCTGGCCTTGTAAAGCGCTCGAAATTCATTGAGTCGCTGTGAAGCAACCTGGGCCAGGGCGTTTCGAGCTCGGAGTTCAGCGATCTCTTTACTCAGCTCCTTTGTCTCGTTGCGAGTGCTGCTGGTCACGAGATACCGAAAGCCAGCGTATAGGACCACGGCAACCACCACTAACATGATCAGTCGCAGGTACAAGGGCATTTTAGAAAGCTTGCCTAATGTCATCTTTTCATTCCCTTCCCCGAATTTTAGTTGGCCAGGGGCTCAGATTTGGCGCGGTCAGGTGGAATTCTCACTTTTTCATCGCGACTTGGTTCGAAGTTGAGTTTGCTGCTGGTTGAGACTGAGGCTTCGTCGTAGCGTAATTGCACTTCACCGTGAAGCTCACGACCTCTGGCTTCGGTGCATCTGGATCCACCGGAGTCGGATCACTAACAGTGGTTGCTGTCACCTTAGCGAGCTCTCGCTGAGTCTCGATATTGAGGTTCGTAAACAGACCTGAGGAGAACTCCATGCTCTGCCCGAAGCGAGTAACAGAAGACTCATTCGGAGACTCACCCTTAATCGTTAGCTCGCCATCCTTCTGTTCAATACTCTTCAGGTAGAGGCCGGGCACGCCATCGAAACGCGCCTTGATTTCACGAAGTACGGAACCTGGTCCCTGTTGTGACTCGCGTAACTTCTTGATCGCGTCGATGCGTCCCTGGATATCCTGGGTCTTTTTCTCAAGTTCAGCTTGCTCTCGGTTGACGGCAAGCATCTGTTGGTTAATGT
>DATBSH010000276.1:0-10559 GCA_036559885.1 Pyrinomonadaceae bacterium | reverse complement strand
GACGCGTCGTGTCGATACTGATCCCGGTGTGGTGATGGGAACCGTCGGCTACATGTCGCCTGAACAATTGAAGGGACGCGCGGTTGATCAACGTTCAGACATCTTTTCCTTCGGCGCAATTCTCTACGAGATGCTTTCCGGCCGACGTGCTTTTCATGGTGAGTCGACAGCGGAAACGATGAGCGCGATCCTACGAGAAGATCCGCCCGAGCTTTCAGAAACAAATCAACGAGTCTCTCCGGTATTGGAACGTTTGGTTCATCATTGTCTGGAGAAGAATCCGGAAGAGCGATTTCATTCGGCCAGTGATCTTGCCTTTGCGCTCGAAGCTCTCTCCGGAAGTGCGTCAAGCCTTGCCGAGACAAAAGCGATAACTGTTCCCATCTTCCGGTCGCGCACGCGCGAGCGCTGGATGTGGATTACAGCCACGGGTGTGCTACTCATCGCTGCAATTGGGATGGCATTTTTCTACTTTCGCTGGGCTACTGAACAAGCACACACGATGCGCTTTTTCATCACACCAACCGAGCAGTCGTCGTTTGCAAATTCCCTAATTTCACCAGACGGCCGTCGCGTCGCAATCAGTGTCAGAGACTCGTCGGGAAAAGCGCTCATTTGGATTCGGTCATTAGACTCGCTGACTATGCAGCCCTTGTCCGGAACTGACGGTGCTTCCTCCCCATTCTGGTCACCCGACAGCCGCTCCATTGCTTTCTTCGCTGGCGGTAAGCTGAAGAAGATTGAAGTTTCCGGCGGTCCGGCACAGACGCTTTGCGATGCCGGGAATGGTGCCGGTGGCACGTGGAGCACTAATGGGGTTATTATCTTTTCACCTGATACGGCGAGCAGTTTGTATCGAATCTCGTCATCAGGTGGTGTCCAAACACAACTCACAGCTCTCGATGAAACGCGACTGGAAGTTTCTCACAAGTACCCTCAGTTTTTTCCAGACGGCAAACACTTTCTGTACCTGGCTCAAAGTACTCGCGCGGAAAACAGTGCGATTTATGTCGGCGCGCTTGATTCCAAAGAGACGAAATTCGTTCTCAACACGAGAGCGAAGGCTACTTACACGCCTCCAGGTTACCTGTTGTTTCTCCGCGATCGAACACTGATGGCCCAGTCGTTCGACGCAAGTAAGTTGCTGTTGACGGGTGAGCCATTTCCCTTGGCGGAACAGGTAGGCTTCAACGCAGTGCTGGGAAACGCGGCTTTTTCAGTTTCGGAAAACGGCACCCTCACGTACATGACCGGCATTTTTGGCGGCGGCCAACCCGCTTTGTACGACAGGGGCGGAAAACGTTTAGGCCCGGTCGGCCCAACAGGTGAATACTTCAATATCTTCTTCTCACCAGATGAAAAGCGAGCTGCTGCGGCGATGTCAGATCCACAAAGCGGCGCGCGCGATATCTGGCTGCTGGATATTGCGCGTGGCGCTCCTACACGGCTTACGTTAGATCCTGCCGAAGATTTCCTTCCCATCTGGTCGCCAGATGGGAGCCGTATTGTATTCGTTTCAGATCGAGACGGCGCGGGAAACTTGTACCAGAAGTCGGCAAGCGGCGCGGGGAATGATGAACTATTGTTTAAGAACAACGAGCGGAAATGGCCCGGCGACTGGTCAAGGGATGGGCGCTTTATCATCTGTACTAATCTTAGCCCGAAGACGAAGGATGACTTGTGGGTATTGCCAATGACCGGGGACCAAAAGCCTTTCACGTACTTGCAGAACACGTTCAATGAGGATCACCCGCGGTTCTCTCCCGACGGTCATTTTGTCGCTTATGCGTCCGACCAGTCCGGACGGTGGGAAGTATACGTGCAGACGTTTCCGGTATCCGGTGGCAAGTGGATTGTGTCCACAAATGGCGGTGCTCAGCCACGGTGGCGGCGCGACGGAAAGGAGCTTTTCTTTATCGCTCCAGACAGGAAGATCATGGCTGCGGACGTGAAGTTAGAGGGTTCCACCTTCGAGGCTGGCGTTCCCAAAGTTCTATTCCAGACGAATGTCGTTAGTTATCCCAATCCAAGGAATGTCTATGACGTTTCGGCCGACGGCCAACGCTTTCTCATTATTACACCGCCAGAAGAAACTACTTCGACGCCTATTACCGTCGTGTCTAATTGGACGGCCGAAGTGAAACGGTGAGCCTCGATACAGGCACAAAACTCGGTCGGTATGAAATCCGCTCGAAGCTTGGCGCGCGAGTGCGCTTACCACCGAACATCCTTTCGATCTACGTGGCGGACGCTGGGAGTCAGAGGTCGCCAAGGTCACGAGAGAGCTGAAACTACGATACCCTCGATTTCCGAAACCCTAGCTTGGCTCATATAACTCAGATAGAATGCGTGTGAACTCCGATTTAGCCCAGAGTCTATGCCTGGCTCCCCAATGAGCTTTCAGTTCAAAGCAGGCACACAACTTGGTCGTTACGAAATCCGCTCGAAGATTGGCGCCGGCGGAATGGGTGTCGTGTATTTGGCTCAGGACACTAAACTCGGCCGCAAGGTAGCATTAAAGATTCTGCACCCTGACCTTGCTGGGCATTCCGACCGAATGAATCGCTTCGTCCAGGAAGCAAAGTCGTCATCGGCGCTGAACCACCCCAACATTCTCACAATTCACGAGATTGACTGTATTGAATCTACTTACTTCATCGCCACAGAGCTCATCGAGGGCAAAACTCTTCGCGAACGCATGAGGAAGTCTCCCATTAGACTGGACGAGGTTCTTGATATCAGCATTCAGGTTGCAAGTGCACTTACTGCTGCGCACGGTGCGGGTATATTGCACCGTGACATCAAACCTGAAAACATCATGCTGCGCGACGATGGCATTGCGAAAGTTCTGGATTTCGGTCTAGCAAAGCTCCTCGATACTGATGATAGTGACCCCGAAGCCGAGACCCGAGGTTTGATCAAGACTGATCCCGGCACAGTATTGGGAACCTCGCGTTATATGTCCCCTGAACAAGTACGCGGTCTGAAGTTGGATGCGCGAAGCGATATCTGGAGCCTCGGGGTAGTGATTTACGAAATGCTTGCTGGCGGCGCGCCTTTCAAAGGGGAAACCAAAAGTCACACAATGGTCGCCATACTCGAACAGGAACCCGCCACAATATTCAAGGGTTCTCCCGCGGAGCTCCAACGCATAATTCGAAAGGCGCTGACTAAGGATCGCAATAATCGATACCAAACTTCCCGCGATTTATTGATTGATCTCAAAAACCTCCGGCGCGATCTCGATCTGCAAAGTGAGATCGAAAGATCGGTCGTCCCGAGCCTGATCGCGACTGGCGAGGTTGCACCTGCCGGCGCTCACCTTGATACATCCTGGCGAGACTCTGTAGCGGCTACCGAAACGATAAGTGGTAGCGTCGCAACGCAAGATGTCCGCGCCCTGCATACTTCAAGCGCCGAATACCTCGTTAGCGAAATCAAACGACACAAAACTGGCGCCTTCATTGCGCTGGTTTCGATTCTGCTCTTGGGCGTGGGTATCGTCTATGGAAGTTATCGTCTGATCTTTCGCGCACAACCGACTGTCGCACATTTCCAGAACATATCGATGACGAAGCTGACGACACTCGGTAATGTTTCAGACGTGGTGATCTCTCCGGACGGCAAGTATGTCGTATATGATTTGACCGAGTACAACAAACAGGGCCTTTGGACCAAGTACCTGCCTACGGGCAGCACCGTGCCGA
This sequence comes from Pyrinomonadaceae bacterium, assembly GCA_036559885.1. Taxonomy (GTDB): domain Bacteria; phylum Acidobacteriota; class Blastocatellia; order Pyrinomonadales; family Pyrinomonadaceae; genus PSRF01. The sequence goes on along the minus strand of DATBSH010000276.1, from coordinate 6,852 downwards.
TTGTTCCGCCGGCCGAGGTGCTCGGTCTCGGAGCAACAACCTTTTCGCGCGACGGCAATTTCGTTTACTACGTGCTTCGGGACCAAGACAATCCAAGCGGCTCCCTTTTCGAGGTACCAGTGCTGGGTGGCAATCCGAAGAAGGTGATCGAGAACGTTCGCAGTCCAATTAGCTTCTCTCCAGATGGCAAGCAGTTTGTATTCATAAGAACGCCCGATTCACACACAACTCAACTTATCATCGTCAATGCAGACGGAACGAACGAGCGGACGTTGGCACAATTGTCGGGCAGCGACTGGTTCTCTCTCAACGGACCATCATGGTCGCCCGATGGAAAGTTGATTGCTTGCGGAACGGGCAGTACCACAGGTGGCCGAAAGATGACGGTTTCAGCGATATCGGTTGATGGTCGCGCAATTAAGCCGCTGACGCCGCCGCAATGGTCCGGAGTAAATCGTGTTGCTTGGTTTGCTGACGGCAATGGACTTGTGTTTCTTGCCTCGCCGCCGCTGACAAGCGATCGCCAAATCTGGCACCTCTCATATCCAAGTGGCGCGGTACGGCGAATTACAAACGACTTGAACCGCTATGGCGACGCGAGCTTGGGAATAACAGCTGACAGTTCGATGCTGGTTTCAATGCAGGCGACGACAGTTGCGGATATCTGGCTGACGGCATCAAATGCCCCGTCACAAACGCGGCAAATCACGTTCAGGAATCAACAACAGAATGGCGCGCGCGGAATATCATCCGTGGCTGACGGCCGGATTGTTTATGGATCCTATGCAAGCGGCAATGCCGACATCTGGATCATGAACGGCGACGGCACTAATCAAAAGCAACTGACTGATCATCTGCAAGCAGATGAAAACCCTGTCGTCTCACCTGACGGGCGATATGTTGTGTTTCAATCACTCCGCACCGGCAACTGGACAATTTGGAGAATGGATTTAGATGGCGGCAATCTGAAACAACTGACAACGGGCGACAACGATAACGATCCCTCAATAACGCCTGATGGTCAGTGGGTGATTTATTGCGACCGTGAAGACAAGCAAACTACGATTTGGAAGGTATCGATCGAGGGTGGCGTGCCCATACGTGTGGCTGCAACGAGTCAGGCTATGAGCCCAAGCGTTTCTCCAGACGGCAAACAACTTGCTTACATCGAAGTAACACAGAAAGCGAAACTGCCGTTTCAGTTGGTTGTGGTTTCCTTTGAAACAGGAGCACAGCTTAAGACCGTCGACATTCCTGTCTTGGCGAGCGATCGCCTCCTGCGTTGGAGTCCAGATGGCCGTGACTTGGTCTACTTAGGCCGTGCTACGGGTGTTGGGCTGGTTAGCGTCTGGCGCCAACCTCTCGCCGGCGGCCCTCCAACACCCATTTTAGACTTCAAGCCCGATAGCATCTTCTCATTCGCATATTCCCGAGACGGCAAAGAGCTGTTACTTTCGCGCGGGAATCTTACCCGCGACGCGGTCCTTATTAATGACGCTAAATGACAGCAACTCTCTTATTGTAGGATTCGTCAGAACACGAGTAAGAGAAAGCTAGTCTCACGCTTTCTGACTCGTATACCGCAGTTCGGCGTCGGTACATGATATTGGTGCTAAGTCAGTAGGATTGAAAATAAGATAAAGCGTCCGGCAGCACCTTTGGAGGGTGTGAACTAATTGTGGGCGTCCTGCCAGTACTAGGTTGGAATTAGACTGGCATCCGGTGGAGCGTACAAGTAGTTATGCCTTTCGGCATCCGGACGTTTGATACTTATTCAGTTGGGTTTTGATCTTCTCCGGTCTTTTCTTTGACGGAGAACTTGACCAGCAACAAATTGATATACCGACGCCCGCAGTTCTGAATCCTTTCCTGCCTTCGGCAACTCCGCTAGAATGCCCCTGAATTCCGATTTTCCTGCGTTCTACTGTATATACCGGCCCCGCATGAGTTCCTCGTTATCGTCAGGCACAAGACTTGGTCGTTATGAAATCCGCACTAAGATTGGTGAGGGCGGAATGGGCGAGGTATATCGCGCTCGAGATATCGAGATCGGTCGTGATGTAGCAGTAAAGGTCCTGCCTTCGACATTCTCAACAGATACAGATCGTCTTCACCGCTTTCAGCAGGAAGCGTGTGCCGCGGGCGCACTAAACCATCCAAACATTCTTTCAATTTATGATGTTGGCAGGCATGACGCATCGCCTTATGTGGTTTCGGAATTGTTAGAAGGTGAGACGCTGCGCAAACGAATCGGTGGCACTGCGCTCGGTCAACGGCGTGCACTCGACTACGCACTGCAGATCGCCAATGGATTGGCGGCAGCGCACGGCAAGGGAATCGTCCACCGAGATCTGAAGCCCGATAACATCTTCATCACCAACGATGGCCGAGTGAAGATTCTTGACTTTGGTTTGGCGAAGCTGACTCAGCTGGACGGCATTCAATCGCAAACAGATGTTCCAACTCGCCGCGTCGATACTGATCCCGGCGTGGTGATGGGGACGGTTGGGTACATGTCGCCAGAGCAATTGAAAGGACGCGCTGTCGATCAACGTTCAGATATTTTTTCTTTAGGAGCCATTCTTTACGAGATGCTGTCTGGTCGCCGTGCCTTTCATGGGGAATCGGCGGCTGAAACGATGAGTGCGGTCTTGAGAGAGGATCCGCCTGAGTTGTCTGACACGAACAAGAGTGTGTCGCCCGCATTAGAACGATTGGTGACTCACTGTCTCGAGAAGAATCCCGAAGCTCGTTTTCATTCAGCACGTGACGTCGCGTTCGCGTTGGAAGCGCTATCTGGTTCGACTCCCATTCCAGCTGACACAACGGTGATGCCCACTGTCGCACCGAAACGCTGGACGCGACGCGAGCTTATAGTGGCATCAGTTGCTGCAATCGCAATTGTTATGACTATCGCTCTAGCAGTTGGCTTGAGCGTTTCGTATTTTCGCCGTACGCCAACTGACACGCGGACTGTCCGTTTATTCGTTAATCCGCCAGAGAAGAGCGGGTTTGGGTCATTTGCTATTTCGCCCGACGGCCTTCGCCTAGTCTTTGCAGCGACGGATTCTTCAGGGAAGAGTTTGTTGTGGGTTCGAGCTCTCTCCTCAATTAATGCGCAACCGCTCTCCGGAACGGAGGAAGGAACTGACCCTTTCTGGTCGCCGGATAGTCGCTTTATTGGATTCTTTGCTGGTGGGAAGCTGAAAAGGATTGAAGCCACTGGCGGGCCGGTTCGGACACTGTGCACTGCGGCTGTCCCGCGCGGCGGTTCCTGGAATCGCGACGGCATAATCATCTTTTCACCCACTCCTAATGACCCGCTTTATCGGATCTCAGCTGAGGGTGGCGAGGTAACCGCTCTGACAAAGCTCGATACCTCGCACCAGGAGGCTTCGCATCGTTGGCCTCATTTCCTGCCGGATGGTCATCACTTTTTGTATTCCGTCCTTGGTGGGCCACAAGGTCAGGGAATTTACGTCACATCTATTGATGCAAAAGAGAGCCGGCGTTTACTAGACGTTCGTGACACCGTCGTAGCTTATGCGGAGCCCGGCTACCTTTTGTTCAGGCGTGAATCTTCGCTGATGGCCCAAGCTTTTGATCTGAAAACGCTCCAACTCAGCGGCAATTCATTTCCAATTGCTGAGCAAGTGGGATTTGAAGCGACGACATTTCAAACCTACTTCTCAGTCTCCCAAACGGGCATCCTCGCCTATAGCAGCGGCATTTATGGAAAGACACAGCTTGTTTGGGTTGATCGAAGCGGCAAAGAAATCGGTTTGATTGGTCAACCAAGCAACTTCTACATTCGTCCCTGGCTCTCGCCTGACGAAAAACGGATTGCTGTAGACGGACCGGACTTACAGGGCAATCGTGACATTTGGCTCATAGATCTTGGGAGCGGCAACGCAACGCGCTTTACTTTCGAACCTTCCACAGAATTGTTTCCTGTATGGGCGCCAGACGGCAGCCGCATTGCCTTCTCTTCAGATCGAGAGGGTCCGCGGCAGCTATATCAAAAAAATGCGAATGGTGCGGGTAAGGAGGAACTGCTGTTCAAAAGCGATACAAACCTGATTTCCATGGACTGGTCTCCTGATGGGCAGTTTCTTATGTATACAGTTAATGATCCCAGAACAAAAATTGATCTCTGGATCTTGCCATTGTTTGGAGATCGAAAGCCATTTCCCTTCTTAAACACTCAGGCTAACGAAAGGTTGGGCCGCTTCTCACCAGACGGTCGATGGATAGCATACGTTTCGGATGAATCAGGGACGAATGAGGTCTATGTCCAAACCTTTCCCGCTTCGGGTGGGAAATGGCAAGTTTCTACTAACGGTGGTTATCACATAGCATGGGCCCGTAACGGCAAGGAGCTTTTCTATATCTCAAGCGACAAGAAAATGATGGCGGTTAATGTTAAAACAGAGGGTACAACCTTCGAACGCGAGACGCCTAAGGTCCTGTTCGACCGGCACATTCCTAGCTTTAATACTCCTCTGGCCCAATTCGCTGTAACCCGGGATGGGCAAAAATTTATCGTTGCGAATCCGGTTGGTGAAAATACTTCTGCGCCAATTACCGTCGCCTTGAATTGGACCGCAGACCTGAAACGATAGATATCGAACATCCGATGAGGATATTTCTTGCATTTCTATTCCTTCTTCTCCTTGTGCCTGCTTTTGCAGTTGCACAGGATGATGAGAAGTGGCCATCACTAAGTTATCTCAGAGACGATTACAAATCAGTTTCCATCGTCGCTCACATTCGCATTCAGCAGGCGGAAATCACGGGCCGGATTGTTGGTTATGAGAACTGGCATGTAACGGCGGTGGTGCTCGAATCGTTCAAAGGTCGTTTCAAGAAAGGCGATGTGATCAACTATTTCCACGGAGCGGAAGCTGGTTTCAAAGGAGAGTATTTCACTGGAGAGAAGATTGTTTTCCTTCTGTCTGAAGCTGACCCGAAGACGAAGGAGATTCGATATTCAGTCTTAGAAAATTCGACTTTGCCATCCAATCCGGACCGGCTCAGAAAACTGAGGTTGATTAAGCGATCATATTACAAACGACGCTAGTTGCGAGGTCGTAACCAAGACCGATTACAATTGAAATGGAATGAGTCAACTAAACATAGATTTGCTGTTCTCCACTCCGCTAGGAGTGCCATGTTTATAGACGCGGACCAAAAAGAAATTCTTGGCGCGGTTCGGACGGGCGGACAGCAAGTGAATGGCTAATTTGCGACTTGGATTCCGCCCGTCCGAACGCGCCGGTCCTCTTTTGCCTGCGGATCTATAAACATGCCACTCCTAACGGAGTGAAATCAGCGGGCGCCGGACGTGCACGCTGTCTGTAGATCGGTCGCTTCGCCCCGTTCTCTACTTGAGTGTTTCTAAGATCAAAAGTGCAGCGCAAGTGTCTGATCTTAATCTCTGGATGAAACTACTTGGCTGCCTTTCGCGGATCGTCCGATGGATTAACGTAATTGATTTCCCAGGGACCCTCGCCATGAAGTTGAATGACGGTGTCTTCCGATGCCCACGCAAAATGTTTCATCTGTGGCGGAAGAAAACCGAAGGTTCCGGCGGGCATCGCGTTACCTTTGGTTTCGTCGAACTTCTCTCCCATTCCCAAGTTGAATTTGCCGGAAATGACGGTAACGTGCTCGACCTTCGCGTGCCAATGGGGCGGAATTTTGTAGCCAGCCGGCATCGACAGCCGCATCGTGTATAGTCCGGGACTGAATGGATTACCCTCCAACACGACGAGCTTTGCGCCCGCAGGAAGAGCATTCGGTGCTGCCATCCATTTCATGTCAGCCGGAACGAACAATCCATGATCCGGCATTTTCTTTTCTTCCTGGCTTAGCGCAACTGCAACCAGTGCAATGATCAGCGTTGCTATCACAAATGTGTGCTTCACGGTTTTACTCCTTTCTTTCATTTTAAGGGGGACAGTTAGCTCCGTCCTTCGAGCGCCGACTCTATGCCAGAACCGTACCGACAATGATTTGCTAGAGAATTCATTTGATAGGTCGGAGAATATTCTGGGCTGCGTCTAAAGCGTCGCCTTCTAAGCTGCAACTACCTGTTTGCGAAGGTGTGACTAATATCTCGCGAAGCGTTCCCGATGTGTCTATTACAGGGTACTCTTTAGTAGCACCTAACAATGAATTGCGCAAGTTAATACTGGGAGCGCGGACGTCCCGTCCGCAATGAGCGAAGCGAACAAATCTCGCGCGACTAACCTCGCGTTTGCGGACGAGGACATCCGCGCTCTTTATTAACTTGAATGCTTGCTTTGAGGTTGATGCTAAAGGAAATTCCAAAACGCGCTAGCTTACACATTTACTCCCAAGTCTAGCGCCTACGGAACAATACGGATAAGATGAGGCAGCTTTTACGGACACCACCCGATGACTGACATCTGAGACCAAGCATCCGACACCTGTTTCTGTGTCTCTCAACTCCGGCACAAGAATTGGTCGTTACGAAATCCGCTCCAAAATTGGTGAAGGCGGAATGGGTGAAGTCTATCTTGCTAGTGACACGGAACTCGATCGGACAGTAGCAATTAAGATCCTTCCGCAAGATGTAGCTTCTGATACTCAGCGCTTGCAACGATTCATTCTGGAAGCAAAGGCTGCTTCGGGTTTGAACCATCCGCACATCCTCACCATCTATGAGATTGGCACATCTGAAAACTTTCGCTTCATCGCAACTGAGTTCATTGACGGGGCGACTTTGCGTAAACGCATTAATGAGGGAATGACTCTCTCGGAAGTGCTGGAAGTTTCGATTCAGGTTGCGGGCGCTCTTTCAGCTGCACATGAGGCCGGCATCATTCA
>DATBSH010000275.1:0-8633 GCA_036559885.1 Pyrinomonadaceae bacterium | reverse complement strand
TTGAATCAATTTCATGTTGTGGCGGGGGCAAGCCACCCTTCCCAACCTGTCATTCGGCGATGGAGCAGGGACTTGTCACCGCTTTCTCTGGAGTGCAGGGACTTGTCACCGCTTTCACCAATTGCGACTTCTAGCTACCTGCGACTGTAGCTACCGTCGAGAAAAGCGGTGACAACCCCCCACACTCAAGTCTGGAGCAGGAGCAGCAGGCAGGAGCAGGAAAAGGAAGCTTATCGACTACGCGTGCTCCTGCCTGCTGCTCCTGCTCCTATGTTTATCAAGCCGCGGCGAATGACTTCGACATCGGCGAATCGAAACGGTGTGCCGTTCCGAAATAGTTTTGCCACGCCATGTCGATCAATTCGTGGCTTAGTTCCAAGGCCCTACCTTCGTACATACATACATCTGAAATGCGATTCAAAAGGTCTCTGGGTTCGCACGACTTCATTGGCCGCTGTTCCATACTGTATTTGCGAAGCAGGTAGTGAATACTGGATTCGTCGATGCTAAATCCCTTTGCCGAAGCAGCTCTTCGGAAAATCTCTCCATAGGCAGCCGGCGTCGGTAATTCCAAACGCGCACGATATCCCATCCGTCGCAAAAAAGCATCGTCGACGATTTCGGTTTCATCGAGGTTTGTTGAGAAGACCACCAGCTGCTCAAACGGTACTTCAATCTTTTTGCCGTTGTGCAATGTCAGGAAGTCGACTCTTCTTTCAAGTGGCATGATCCATCGGTTCAGAAGATCGCGGCATGAAACGCGCTGGCGACCTAGCTCATCGACGACTAACGTTCCGCCGTTCGACTTAATCTGAAAGGGCGCTTCGTAGAACTTCGCTGTCTCAGACCAGACCAAGTCAGTGTTCTCGAGCGTTAGTTCTCCGCCCACCACCACCATCGGACGCTCGATCCGAACCCACCGACGGTCGTGCTCTGTTTCCTCATTTGATTTGGGCACTAAGTGGTGACAATGTGGATCGAAAACTCGAATGACCTGATCGTCCACCTGAATTGCGTATGGAATCCAGATAGCACCGACAGAAGCAGTGTTGATGCGTTCGGCGATAGCTGTCTTTCCAGTGCCCGGCAGGCCTGTCAGGAAAAGAGACGAACGCGACGTAATCACACAGCCGAGTGTTGTGAGCAGGGAATCGGGGAGGACGAGGTCGCTAAACGCGCGTCGCACACGTTCTGGAGACGCGTTCTGAGAAGGTGCGGCCTGCAACCGCATCATGTAATTGTAGTCTTCGAGGGTTACTGGCGTCGGTCCGGCGTATCCACACGTATGATAAAGTCGCTCGACTCGTTCCCAACCGTGGTCCAACATAGCATACCGCGTTAGAGCGGTTGCACTTTGCAGACGTATCTCGATCAACTTCTCTCGATAGAGTTGATAGAGGATCTCGTCGACGAGAGCCAACGGCAGGTGGAGCTTTTCCGCCACCGTTGCAGTTGTCGGCTCGGTCAAAGACGCAACGTGTTTTAAAGCAAGATCGCGAAGTAAGGCCTGGGAGATTCCTGTCTCGGCCACTTCCTCGGGCGTGGGAGGACCGAGACACTCAATCTCTGCACGCGTTAGAAAGCTGAGATTGCCCATCTCTTCTGTCTCCGAATTATTTATTTGCATCAGCGAACGTTTTGAGCGCCACCAACGATCGGCGGGCAGTTTCCGCGTCAGTATGTCGCCCTGTCATCTCGTAGAGACTCACGAGCTTCGATAGTACGTCCGCAGAATTTGGTCTCATTGCTTGTGCTTTTTCGAGATGCGTAATGGCGTTTTTGGCATAGCCGTGTTGTTGCAGCTGCGCCGCGATGTTGATGTGACCATTGTATTCGCCGACGGCGCGTACAAAACTCATATATGCATCATCGAATTTTTCACGTGCGCATTGAGTTAGACCAAGGTTGTTCCAGATACGCGCATCATTTGGGACGAGCTTGGTAGCGCGTTTCAGATACTTGGTCGCTTCTTCCAGATCGCCGTTGCGATAGAGCAAGAAGCCGTAATTATTCAGGTATTGTGCGTTGTTTTTGTTTAGGTGCACGGCGTTTTCAAAAGAGGCGAGTGCACGTTGCCGCATACCTTTGCCTTCGAACGCAATGCCGAGCAGGTTCTGAACTTCGGCGTTCTTTGCATCGAGAGAAGCCGCGCGCGACAGCTCGGCGATAGCGGAATCGAAGTCACCGAGGTTTATAGCCGCGCGTCCTTTCATTAGATGGAGGCTCAACGGTGAGAACGACGATGGTTGTTCTGCCGAAGCCGTTTCTGCTGGAGCCGGCGGCTGAACACGACCATCCTTGATGCGTGTGACGACGGCGCCTTCAAATTTAGAGGCATCCTTATTGGAGCTGCGCCGTGCTTGCTGATCGGTTTTCTTACCACCACCGCCGAACAAGCGACCGATAGCGCGGAATGGAGCAGACAGCGCGCGGACAAACCCATTGCCACCTTTTTTCTTGGTGTCGGTTGTGGAGTCTGTGGCTGCTGTCTCCGGGTCAGTGCTGGCCGAATCGTCGGCCGTCACACTTTCGATTGACACCGTTGACCGATCGAAATATCTGGCACTGGTGACACTGTAGTGTTGCACCAGGACGAGAAGAAGGATTGCGGCCAGAAGGGAAGACCCAACAGTTCTTTTCGACATTGTTGTTAATCTCCTTTGTCAACGATCAGCGAGAGAATAGATCGATTAAGTTAAGTGCCGCCGGAGCGAGAATCATCGCGACGATTACGGGAAACAAGAACGCAGTAAGCGGAATTAGCAGCTTCAACGCAGCCTTAGCAGAGGCCTGTTCGGCGCGCTGCCGACGTTTCGTTCTTAAAGAATCAGCAAACACCCGCACCGCCTTAGCGATTGATGAACCGAAGCGATCTGCCTGTATCAGCAACGCCACAAAGCTGCGAATGTCGTCAACTCCAGTTCGTTCGGTAAGATTGCGAAGCGCTTCTTCTCGACTTCGGCCGACACGAATTTCCAGGTTGACCAACTCGAGCTCGCGATGCATATCAGGGTGCAAATCCTTCAATTCCTCACCTACGCGATTCAGTGCTGCGTTTAGTCCAAGACCAGCTTCTACGGCGATGACCATGAGATCTAGTGCGTCCGCAAGTGCCCAAGTGATACGTTGTTGTCGACCGGAGATTTTCCGTCGCAGGATCAGCCGGGGCACGTAAAAACCTAAGGCCGCAGCCAGCATTCCCCAAATCAACAAGCTATTCAACGACCAGTCGAGCATAAAGAAAACAGTGACTACAGCCGTCGGAAATGCGACCAACGATAATATTTGGATTGCTCGGAAGGCCATTGCGGCATCTGGTGACGAATACCCCGCATGGAGTAGTTGTTTCTCCAGCTTCGCAGCCTCTACTGCTGAAATCGGGACAATCTTATTAATCGGCTCAGCGGCACGACTCATCGTTGTGAGCGGATTGTTTTCGAGGATGGCCAGCGATGGATCTACTACGTCAAGTCTCGCGGCGACGGTGTTAGCCGGTCGGCTAAACAGCCAGTAGATGCTCATCACGCCGAGCGCCAGCGAAACAAATGTTAGAAGAACAATAAAGACAAACATGAGAGTACGACTCCTTGTCTAAGCCCACCGTATCAAACTTTGATGGCTAGAAACTTCTTGATCAGAAGCATGCCAAAGATTTGCCAGACCAGCGCAAAGGCGATCACATAATGCCCGCGTGGATCAGAGACGAGCACACTCATATACTCTGGGTTAACCAGGGTAAGCAGGAAAACGAGCCCGAAAGGTAGTGCGCAAAGTATCCAACCAGAAAGTCGAGCACTTGTGGTCATGGTGCGGAAGTCTTCCATGATCTTGAATCGTTCACGGATCGTCTCCGACACCTTCTCGAGAATCTCTGCGAGGTTACCGCCCGTCTCACGCTGAATATGCATCGCTGTTACGCAAAGGCGCAGGTCCAAAAGTGGAACGCGCTCGACTAATCGATCCAGCGCCAACTTAAATGACAACCCGAGCTTTTGCTCCTCAAAAGTAATGCGGAATTCTTTGGCAACTGGATCGGGCATTTCCATTGCGACTTGATGCAAAGACTCTGAAAATGCATGGCCGACTGCTAAAGAACGGGAAAGCAAATCCAAGGTGTCCGGAAGTTGCGCGTTGAAGGCCCGCAACCGTTTTCTCCGAGTGCGAGCGATGTGCAGTGCCGGTAGCACGGCCGCTATCAACGCAAACACGACCACAGCAATGGAACTAAGAATAGTAGCGGCTGCGAGTCCGGCCATGACGCCGGCGATCACGCTAAACCCGAGGAGTCTGCTTACCGTAATTTGTATGTCAGCCTGCTTGATCATGTTATCGAGGCTCTTGACGAAATTCAGCGACGACAATATTCGGTGAATCGTGGGATTGCCGCCGATTGAGTCTTCTCGCGTTATCTGGACAGCGCCCTCACTAGTATCAAATGTTTCTTGAAGCGCCTCTTTGACGCGTTGCTCCATTCGTTCGTCTCGCTCATCCTGCTTACGAGTCATCAGCAGAAATATCCCGTAGGTAGAGAAGAGAAAGAATAAAAAGATGGTAGTTGAGAGCAGCATCTCGATTTCCTCCTAGAAGAACGCGGGTAATTGCATGCCGTACTGCTTGAGACGTTCTGCAAATCGTGGCCTGATCCCCGTCGTTCGGAATCGCCCAATGACCTTGCCTGTTGGGTCGATTCCCGTTCGTTCAAACAAGAAAAGTTCTTGCATCGTGATCATCTCGCCTTCCATCCCGGTTATCTCTGAGACAGACGTTATCCGCCGGGTTCCATCGGTAAGGCGTGCGACCTGGATGACGAGATTCACGGCGGACGCGACCTGCTGCCGCATCGCGCGATCCGAAAGCCGCATTCCCGTCATCTGGATCATCGTCTCAAGGCGGGCTAGTGAATCGCGTGTTGAATTTGCGTGAATTGTTGTGAGCGAGCCGTCGTGGCCGGTATTCATTGCCTGAAGCATGTCGATAGCTTCACCGCCTCTTACCTCACCAATGACTATTCGATCCGGTCGCATACGAAGAGCATTTCGTACGAGATCCCGCTGAGTGACTTCACCTTTGCCCTCAATGTTCATCGGGCGAGTTTCCAACCGGACAACGTGCGGTTGTTGCAGTTGCAGTTCGGCAGAATCTTCAATGGTAACAATGCGTTCATCAACCGGTATGTATGCGGAAAGCGCGTTCAGCAGCGTGGTCTTTCCGGCTCCGGTACCACCAGAGATAATGATGTTCAATCTCGCTCGTACACACATCTCGAAGAGGATGGCGATTTCCTTGGTGAGGGCGCCGTATTCAATCAACGTGTGCATCTTTAGAGGGTCGGTGCCAAATCGGCGAATCGAAAGCACTGGTCCATCAATCGCGAGCGGCGGAATGATTGCGTTAACGCGTGAGCCATCAGGTAGCCGAGCATCGACCATTGGTTGTGCTTCGTCAATCCGGCGACCAACCGTTGAAACGATGCGCTCGATTACTCGCCTGAGGTGTTCGTCGTCTTTGAAACTTATAGAGGTTTTTTCTAGCTTGCCGCGCCGTTCGACGTAGATATTAGAGTGGGAATTAACCAGAATGTCTGAAATGGAAGGATCGGCTAGCAACGGCTCAAGTGGTCCGAGGCCAAATAACTCATGATGTACTTCGCTGACCAGACGGTCACGCTCGGCTGCTGACAGCGGTACATTTTCAGCTAACAACAATCCTTCAGCTAACCGTGACACCTCGGCACGTACTCGGTCTGCCCCAAGTGTATTGAGTTTAGTAAGGTCTAGACGTGTAATGATCGCGCGGTGCAACCGAGCTTTCATCTCCTGAAAACTTTGGTTCCCATACACGGATTCTTCTATAGCCGTGGCGGAACCTTCCGCGTTTTGGTCTTTAATGTATCTCTCTCTCAATGCCATGTTGTTTGTTACCTTCTCAAATTGCGACCCATTGCTTATTGAATCGTTGTGGAAATCCTCGGAACTTATGCAGTGTCATGGACGGCAGAAAACTCTAGTGACTCGTTCGTCTTTGATCTGCCAAAAACGCTGCCCAGTAATCCTCGACGCGGTTGAGCTGAGGCCTGATTTGTGCTGCCCCGCACGACACCGGCGATTCGTTTAATCTCCAAGCTGATTTTGGAATTTGCGTCTGTTTCGACAAGCGGGCGTCCAAGATTGATCGAATCCATGACTTTCCGGTAGTCGTTTGGCACAAAGCCAATCAATTGCTCCCCGAGATGCGTCTCGACCTTTTGCAACGGCACGTCATTGGCCTTGCTAAACCGATTGACTATCACGTGAATCTTCCGCTGCGGGTAATCAAGCCTTTGAAACACTTTTAGCGCCCGCTTCGTAGCGCGAATTCCGGGAATATCAAGCGTTAGCACCAACAGAATGTCGTCCGTCAGATCGAGCGCTGACACGGTTACGGGATCAAACGTATGAGGTAGATCGAGAACGACGTATTCAAACCGCTGTCCAACAAGGTAAAGAATCTCCGAGAGGTCTTGCGGTCTAACATCCTCCGCTTCGTGAGCCTCCAATGGCGCAGCCAAAACCGCTAGATTGTTCGAATAAGGGGTTACTAGACTCGTCATTAATGAGTCGTCGAGTCTAGTGCGATTCCGGACGAAGTCGGAGAGTGAATACTTAACGTCGAGACCAAGGAACGACGCGATGTCTCCGGCCTGCAAATTCAGATCTACAATCAGTGTTGGTCCAGGCATCGCTGCTGCTAAATTTGTCGCCAAGAACGACACACCAGCGCCTCCTTTACCGGAAAAGGCGGCAACCACCCTAGCCCTTTTCGTCTGCGAGGTATCTATGGAGGCGCAGAATTCGCCAATACGATCCATCACGGTCCGCAATTCGTCGGGCACAATCGGAAGCTGCAAAAACTCACGCGCTCCCGCTCGCATGCTACCGAGAATCAAGGATGGCGACGCTTCGTGTGAGGCTGTGATTATCGCGATGTTTGGACTTTTAATATTCAACTGCTTAACCAACGCGAAATCTATTTCAGAGGTTTCCGTGGTAACCTGAATGACAACAGCTGATGGATGCAGTCGCATTATGTCAGTCGACAGCTGTTCGGCACTTTGTGACGCATTCAGCAATCGTACACGGCTATTTGCGCAAAGTGCCTCGTGTAGTTCTTTCGCAGTTTCCTCGTTCTTGCTTAATGTTATGAATGTCAGTGGATTCATTGAATTTTTTCGCGCCCGTTCGTTCGTTAGTTCCGTTTGTGTTAGTGCACTAAATCGCCAATTGGTTCTTCTTCTTTGCGCTAGGGACAGGTAATGTTTGGTACAAAACCTGCGCTTTCGCCAGTTACGGTCGTATGGTAGTGCGGCATATTAATCGTCAGCCCGCCGACCGCGAACACGTACTGATAGTTATCGATTTGGACAGAAACTGTTCCGGCAGCGATATTAAAGTCGTTGCTGTAGGTAACCGTAATATTTGAAGCCTGCAGATTGTAGACCAACGGTGTTGTGCCGGCTGTCGGCGTGCCATACAAAACCATGTTCTTTACGCGATCCACAGTCCCTGCAGAACCCGGACACCCGGAGAGATTTGGCTTGCACTGAGTTGCGGCGTAACGTGCCCCGCGGCGGGTCGCCTCAACCATCGCATTATGTGTAAAAAATAAATGTCCCCCGGATACGATTGCGCAAAGCATCATCAGAAAAAAACTCGCGACGAGCGTGAACTCAACTACTGCGGCGCCGCGTTCTGAATTAGGTTTCGATCTTCGGTTCATATTTCGCCTCGTGGGTCGATCGTCATTGCATGTACCGCATCTCAGTAGCTGGAGTCAGTCCGAAATAAAAGACTGTGTTCGCTAGACCCGTGAAGTTGGCTAAATTAAAAACGCCAGGCGCATAGTTGTATGCTTGAATCTGCACCTTGACATACTTGATGTTATTTCTGACCGGAAACGTCACCGCTATATTCGTCGCTGGCGATAACCCGGGCACCACGGGAGTTTGGCCAGTGCAGCTCGTGTACCCACAGACGGCCAAACTTTGAGCTCTAAGCTTTGCAGCGGCCGCATCCGCAACTACAGGAGAAGTCGCATCTCGCGATGTCGATAAGTAGCGAGCCCCGACCTCAGTCGCCTTCACAAGTGTTGTATACGTATAGAACAACCGACCCAACTCGGCCCCTCCCGCAAACAGAATCAGTAGCACCGGCAACATGATTGCAAACTCAACCATGGAAGAGCCTTCATCGCGGCTACCAAGCCATCGTGACAGCTTCGTTTTTGTTTGTGAGGCGTGCTTCTTTTTCATTTTGTCCTCACTTGTAAAGAACCGGAGCGGTCAGAGTGGAATTGCAGGTAGGGGCGCCGAATGCGAGCCCTGTCTGCGCCTTCCGAACGTATTCAACTAAAAACGAACCGCAACCCTGCGTCGGATCGCAATTTCCGTTGCTGCTGACGGCTGGCTGCTTAATGAGGAACACTCCCCAGTCAAGTATATTTGTTGTGTAGGCAGGGTAAGTGCCTGGCGCAATAATCGGCATGATCAGCAGTCTTCGATCATTCGGAATTGGTGGCCCCGCAAAATACGTGGTCGAATCGATGGGGAACGTAACGTTCGTGTCTGGCGGAAAGGTACTCGGTTGCAGTTGACTACC
>DATBSH010000274.1:0-9323 GCA_036559885.1 Pyrinomonadaceae bacterium | reverse complement strand
GGTCCTACAGATCGGCTCTAGCCTGCTTGTTGCTCATAGTGATCGGCTACGGTGCGCTGGTCGAGACTGTGCATACCCATGGTCGCGTTTCGGTGAGTAACGCAAATGTTGAAGCAGCTTACGATGCCGGTCGGTCACAATCTTCCACTCAGAGGAACTCTGATCAAAAAGAATGCTCGACGTGTCAATTTCAGCGGCAGTTGTTCGGTGGCTTTGTCAGCGTCGCGCCGTTTGCCCGCACTCCAACAACCGAATTTGCTTTTGAATCCTCGCCAGTAGTCTTCTATATCTCCACTCTAACCACACCTCGTTCAGGTCGCGCGCTACCTCTCTCGCGAGCCTAACTCCCTGGGCCTGGCTCTCCAGAACTCTTTAACACGCATCAGGCAAGTGGTCTGTGCTGGACACGATCTACATTGCTTGAGTGTCTGTAGTTAACGCGCGGCTAAGTTTGCGCGGCTCACATCAATTCGAATGCGAGGTGGCTGAATGCACCAGCACTCTACCGATGATCAAGCTCATAATTCAGAGAACTATCTAAACGAAACGCAAATCAAATATCACTATCATTGGGCCAGTCAATCCAGGGAGGATTGTGCGCGATGTTCCTCGAGATGACGATAAATATTACTGGAACCGGACAAATCTATCTCTATCAAATTGTCGGCAAGGGAAAGAGTAACCAGGACCTGCGTACTATTATCTGCGAGGCAACGAGAGCAGGCGGGACCGTGCAAGGGCGTTGTTTTTAGACTCATCCGCGTCTGCGGTCGACGACTGATTGGAATTGCTTGAGTGCTTTAGCCAGTGATCAAGCTCGTCTGGGTACGCATACACCGTAGCTCCCTTTCTTCCTGGTGGGCTATGTACGGGCATTCCTCTGCTGCGCGTCCAGCGAGTGATGGTTGATGTGTCCTTGCCAAGGTACTCAGCGATAGCCTTCCAGCCATCTAGTTTTTTCCCTTGCGATTCAGACATCCGAACGTATGACCAAAAGATGAATGGGGGCAAGCGCTCCCCGCCACGTCAGTAACGGTCGAAGTGCCGCGCCCAGCCTGGATCGCGACTAGATCAAGGAACCATCAGACCGGCGAGGTCGCGCAGGGCTTCAAGATGGTTCTGCGCTAGCTTGAATTCTCTGGGTCCCATCCTTATCTGCACTCTCTTCCCGTATGCAATCCGCAGGAAGGTCTTATAGCGGAGAGAGATAGCGATCCCCTGACTGATATAGTCGTCTGAATTTGTATTGGCAGAAGCGCTTACCGTAAATGAAGGAACATGCTCCATCGGACCTAAGTTCAGACGTCTTCCATCGACTAAGGCAGTCAGTTTGCGGAAGTCAGTGTACTTCCAGTCTTCGGATGTCGAGACGAGGGAGATGAGAACCCTTTTAGGTTGGGCTCTCAATGTCCGTCCCGGATAGGTAAACGAGACATTAAACTTCGCTTCATCAGCACCGATATATTTTGATGACGCGAGAGGTTCGCCATAGACTTGCATTGGTTTAAGCCGCACAGTCGTGATTCTTTTAACCTGATCGTAACTCGTCTCGATCTCTCCACTGTACGTGAGGATGCGCTGAGGGGTTGTGTTGACATCCTGCGGGAGTCCGAACGTCGCCGATGTAATAACGATCGCGAGAGTCAAAATAAATCGCACATGGTCCATCATCACATATTCATGCCGCCAGGCACTGCGCCAGGCTTGTCATCTTCTTGAATCTCAGAAATCAGAGCCTCAGTTGTCAGCATCAAACCAGCGATTGACGCGGCGTTTTGTAGGGCGCTGCGCGTTACCTTCGCGGGATCAATGACGCCCGCGGCTACGAGATCTTCAAACTGCTCCGTTACAACGTTGTAGCCGATGTTCGGGTTCTTTTCGGAGCGAACTCTCTCTACGATCACCGCGCCTTCTTTGCCAGCGTTAGCGACGATCTGACGCAGGGGCTCTTCCAGCGAGCGCTTAACGATGTTGACGCCAATTTGCTCATCTGGGTCGCCGGCGAATTCGTCGTCATCATTGGCCTCGAAGAGTTTGAATTTGTCCAATGCCTTCGCGGCTCTGATCAGAACCACACCTCCACCCGGCACGATACCTTCTTCAACTGCCGCCCGAGTTGCGTGCATCGCGTCCTCAACGCGCGCCTTCTTCTCTTTGAGTTCCGTTTCAGTCGCCGCGCCGACGCGAATTATTGCCACCCCGCCAATTAGTTTCGCTAGCCGCTCCTGTAACTTCTCGCGGTCATAGTCTGAGGTAGAGTCTTCGATTTGAGCTTTGAGCGTTTTTACGCGAGCTTGCAAGTCTTTGTGGTCACCGCCGCCATCAATGATCGTCGTAGTCTCCTTGTCGATTGTCACTTTCCTGGCGCTGCCTAACTCCTCAATCAAGACGTTCTCGAGCTTAATCCCGAGCTCTTCGCTAATGACCTTCCCGCCGGTGAGGACCGCAATGTCTTCCAGCATCGCCTTACGCCGATCGCCATAGCCAGGTGCTTTCACTGCCGCGACGTTGAGCGTGCCACGCAGTTTGTTGACCACAAGGGTCGCCAGAGCTTCACCTTCTATATCTTCCGCGATAATCAAGATCGGTCTGCCCAGCTTGGCGACCTCCTCAAGAATAGGCAGCATTTCCCTCATCGAGGAAATCTTTTTCTCTCTTAGGAGAATGACCGGATTCTCAAGTACCGCTTCCATGGTTTCAGCATCAGTTACGAAGTAAGGCGAGAGGTAGCCGCGATCAAACTGCATTCCCTCCACCACTTCCAAAGCGGTCTCAATCGTTTTTGATTCTTCGACGGTGATGACGCCATCTTTGCCAACCTTCTGCATCGCTTCGGCGATCAACTTGCCAATGGTTTCGTCACCATTTGCCGAGATCGTGCCAACCTGGGCGATCATGTCTTCTGTGACCGGCTTCGACATTTTCTTAATCTCTCGAGTCGCGCGCTCGACGGCTTTATCGATGCCGCGCTTCAGGGCCATCGGGTTCGCACCCGCTGCCACGGTTTTCACGCCTTCGCGGAAAATGGCCTGCGCCAGCACCGTTGCAGTGGTAGTGCCGTCGCCGGCGATGTCACTGGTCCTCGAGGCAACTTCACGTACCATCTGCGCGCCCATATTCTCCATCGCATTTTTGAGTTCGATCTCTTTCGCCACCGTTACGCCATCTTTGGTGATGGACGGGCTGCCATATTTCTTGTCGAGGACTACGTTGCGGCCTCTTGGACCAAGTGTGATTTTCACTGTGTCGGCGAGCTTATTCACACCGCGCAGAATTGCTGCGCGGGATTGCTCGCCAAGGGTTATGTGCTTTGCCATGATCTTTGTTTCTTCTTCTGACCGGTTGTTGGTCTCTCTTAATTATTTCAGGCGGTGAAGTCTGCCGCCATCAGAAACCTAGTTGTTCTGTTTTCTGCTACCGGAACTAGCAGCCGCACCCGCGCGCTTGATGATTCCGAGAATCTCATCCTCGCGGATAATCAGCAGCTCCTCACCCTCAAGCTTGACTTCCGAGCCGCTGTATTTGCCCAACAAGACACGGTCGCCTGCCTTGACATCCAATGCCTGGCGTGAGCCGTCTTCCCTGTATTTACCTGCGCCTGCCGCGATCACTTCTCCCTCTTGCGGTTTCTCTTTCGCGGTGTCGGGAATGATGATTCCGCCACGAACCTGCTCGCCTTCGTCAATGCGTTTCACGATCACGCGATCGTGCAGTGGTTGAATACTTATCGTCATAAGTTTTTCTCAGTCTCATCCCAGTATTTCTCCCAAAAGACTAAAGTTTTTGGGATGTGAAATTTTTACCCTCGCTATTGAACCCACATACTTTGAAGTATGCCTGCATAGTTGAGATCGACAACGAGTCCTTATTGCATTTCGCCACTACATTTTGAGCATCTGAAGTCTGAAGGCATTATTACTGCACCTCCTTTATTGCTTTTTATGCATGAAGCGGCCATACGAAATGCAGTCGCTGGTTCACTGATTCTTTCGTGGTCATTAAGCCTGACACCCTTTTCGGCCCAACCGGTTTTGATTCGGCTGAGCTTCTCTCGCTCGCGCTTATACCGGGTTTCGGCGCCAGAAAAGATTAAACGCTAGAATGACGACCGCTCCCACAAGCAATAGGTGAATCAAGCTGGTGGTGACAAAACCGCCATAAAACCCAATCAACCACAGCAGCAACAACACTACAAGAATTGTCCACAACATAATCGTACTCTCCTCATTTCAATCGTCTGAATGCCTTGTGTCACACGAGAATGGACTAAGCAAACAAAGCCGTCTGTGCGCTAGACCACATACATGGTATGCTTTCTTCGAGTTGTTTAGGTTGTGGTTACTCTGAGAGCCTCACCCTCCAACATCGAACAGAGGCAGGATTTCCTCCTGGCGCCGAACGATCCTTGTTTAGGGCTACCACAACGTGGAGATTACTCATGGCAGCGTCTGCAAGACCTACCGCTCCCAGCGAGAACCGGCTGCTAGCCGCGCTTCCGAATGACGAGTATGAACGCTTGTTTCCGAGCCTGCAGGAAGTCTCTTTTTCTCTCGGTGAGGTCGTCTACGAATTCGGCGGACACCTGGATTACGTTTATTTCCCAACCACGTCAATCGTGTCTTTGCTCTACACCATGGAAAACGGCTCGAGCGCCGAAATGGGTTTGACGGGTAACGATGGTGTGGTTGGGATTGCTCTCTTCATGGGTGGCGGCACCATGCCCAATCGAGCGGTCGTGCAGAGCGCCGGCGGTGCCGTAAGAATGAAGGCCAAGGTGCTTCAAGATGAGTTTGCGCTGGGTGGCAAATTCCAATATGTGCTTTTGCGTTATACTCAGGCGTTAATTACTCAGATCTCACAGACGGCCGTTTGCAACCGGCTTCACTCGGTGGAGCAGCAACTCTGCCGCTGGCTCTTGTTAAGCCACGACCGTGTAAAAGCAGACGAATTGATCATGACGCAGGAACTGATTGCCGACATGTTGGGCGTGCGTCGCGAAGGCGTTACCGTGGCTGCGGGACGCCTGCAAGATGATGGAGCAATTAGTTACGTTCGTGGTCACATCAAGATCCTCGACCGGCAGAAATTGGAAACGACAGTTTGCGAGTGTTACCGGGTTGTCAAAGACGAGTTCGTTCGGTTGCTGGGTTGACAGCTTCCCTCCGAAGCCGTACGTGAAGGTCTCATTGGCATTCGATCAAATTCCGGGTCGGTTTCTTTGGATTGCCTCTAAGTAACAGCGTGAATCAGACGACGTGTGCGGTCGGCAAACAAAACATCTATTTTTCCGACTGCGAAAGTTTTTTTCACTTCCATATTTTCCCCTCTAGCTGAACACCGAGTTTACGACTCCGGAAGGCACCGGTCGGTGCGGAAACCGACAAAGCAGAGGTGTGCGTAAGTTGAGCTTATCGCTGAACTTGATACGAGGTACCGATCAATATTTGAGGACCGCGTGTCTTTATATGTGTGGTAGGGCACAGACAAACAGTTGGACCTGATTTATGTTAACCACGTGAGCTGTATTTGAACGCAAAAAACTACGAAGGGGGAATCAAGGGATGTTGTGGACTATTTTAGTGATACTGCTGGTACTTTGGTTAGTAGGTTTCCTGGGGCATTTCGGTGGCAGCCTGATACACCTTCTGCTCGTTGTAGCAGTGATCGTGCTCGTGGTTAATCTGGTATCGGGCCGACGCGCGGTTTAGGAGCCACGTACGTGCCCACTCAGAAAACACTTAGCCCAACCGTTAATCGGTTACTCGCAACGCTGCCAAAAAAAGAGTACGAGCGCCTGCTGCCCGGATTGAAACGTATTACTCTGACTTTTGGCGAAGTGTTGTACGAACCCGGCGATACGATTAAGCACGTTTATTTTCCGAACAACTCGATAGTGTCCTTGCTCTCCGCGCTGTCGGAGAGATCCACACTCGAGGTCGGGATGGTGGGAAATGAAGGAATGGCCGGCCTCCCCATCTTTATGGGCGTCAAGGTTTCGCGAACGCGCGCGCTCGTGCAGGGCGCGGGTTCAGCTATGAGAATGACCTCGGCGACGGTGCGAGACGAGGCAAACCGTCTCGGCGCGCTGCATCACCTCCTACATCGCTATAGCCACTCGCTGCTGACCCAGGTATCTCAATCGGCCACCTGCAACCGCTTTCATTCGGTGGACGCTCGACTTGCCCGGTGGTTACTGATGACTAGTGACCGTCTGGGCATGGAGGAGTTTCGACTGACTCAGGAATTCATGTCCAGTATGCTGGGCGTGCGGCGTGAAGGTGTTAACAAGGCGGCGGGAGCGCTGCAAACCGAGAAGCTAATTCGTTATAGTCGAGGCGTGATCACGATTCTCAACCGGCGCGGTTTGGAAGCGAATTCCTGCGAATGTTACGCGCTTATCAAGTCTGAAAGCGATGAATATCTCAATTAAGACGTCTTAATCCTCACAATCAAAGAAGAATCTATATGTGAGTTACCGCACATACGAGAGTTTTCAATTATCTTAAGCTCATTGCGTTTCACGGCTTACTAAATGTTTCAGATATCCGAATAGCTCATCGTCTACCGGGGAGCCCCGCCGTGGTTGCGCGTCACAGGATGCCGGCTTTGCCTCAAAAGTCGGATCTAGGTCGAGGCAGGAGTGTTTTGGTTCGTGTTGGTTAGTGTGACTTCGTGGATCGTCTTTAGTTTTCTGGACAAAAAGGAACGATCCACGAAGTCACACGAACTAAACACGAAACTCGTTACCACCGAAATCGACTTTTGAGGCAAAGCCCAGGATGCCACTCATGTCTTCCAAAAGAACTAGATCTTCGTAGGCCGAGGTGACCACTCAGTGCAGTCGCGAAAACCAGCACTTTCTATGGTGAGGGGTAAGCCGTCGACGGACGATCCGGACGCCACATTAGTCCCATGGATAGCGAGAGGGGATGAAGCTGCTTTCCGCCTCTTTTTTGAGGCTACGAATGGGCTGCTCTTCGGTCTCTTGTTACGAATCCTGGGGCATACGCAGACGGCGGAAGAAGTGTTGTCTGAGCTCTATGAAGAAGTAAGACAAAAAGCCGCCCGCTTTGGCAAACAGAACGAACGGCCTTTAACCTGGCTTATCCTTATGGCACACCGGCGTGCGATCGAGCGCCTTTGTTGCCAACTAACAAGACAAAGCGAGATCTTGGGCAAAAGAGGTGACCAAACTAGATCGACAACGGTTCGCGTCTCTTCCATAAACATCACAGAGCAGCGCCGACTCGTTCGCGCAGCGCTGGAAGCAATCCCGCCCCTCCAGCACCGAATGGTAGAACTGGCGTTCTTTTCTGGAATGACCAATCTTGAAATCGCAAAGAACCTTGGACAGTCACCCGAGGTAGTGGAGGACGGCGTCCGATATGCGATGTTGCAGCTGTTCGTCGTGTTCAAATCCATAGGCTTCTCGGCGGAACTTATTACAAACCCCTAAAAAGGGCTGAGTGCGCCCTCGTTTGGGCATGTGTGTTAGCTGGGTGTTTCCCTTATTGCCTTCTGGACTGTCTCTCATAAAAAGCGGAGTCGAGGATTTCCTAAGAAGGCCTCCAGGCACCGTCTTTTTGTTCTCACCTTCAGTTCTGAGTTCCTGGCTCAATTCATTAACGGGGTTGTTACCGTCATGAGGAGCCGTTTAATGTCGTCGCTAAATCGCTACCGACACGGCGTATCGCTCGGCAAGATTTGCCACAACGGTTATCAACTCGGCTGGCTCGACAGGCTTGGGGATATGTATCTGGTAGCCCGCCGAAAGCACGCGCATCCTGTCTTCAACTCCGGCGTAGGCCGTTAATGCCGCGGCTGGAATTCTGCCCCCGCGCTCCGCCGGAAGCTGACGTATTTTCTCAATCAGCGCATAGCCGTCCATCACCAGCATCCCGATGTCCGCGACCAGTACATCGAATCGTTGTCGCGTCATTTCGTCCAGCGCTGCACCGCCTGACTCGACAGAGACCACTTCGGCGCCGCTTCCCATTAGCACAGTGGCAACGAGTTGACGCGCGTCCGTCTCATCATCGACGACGAGCACCCGAAGACCATTAAGTGGCTGCTGGTCGATCGGAGTATTAGCCCCGAATATTGGCAGCGTCTTCTCGAAGTCGCTCGGTTCGTAATGTACGCTCCTCACCGGAAGTATGAGTTTGAACGTGGTGCCTCCTCCTAGACCGGGACTTGCAACTGATACCGTCCCTCCGTGCAGTTCAACCAACTCGCGCACGATGGAGAGACCAAGTCCAAGTCCGCCATACCCTCGTGTGTTCGACGAGTCGGACTGGCGGAAGCGGTCAAAGACATGAGGCAGCAGCTCCGGCTCAATACCTTCCCCCGTATCGGTGATGGTGATCTCGACGTGAGAGTCGATGCGCTCGAGCCGCACCCGCACGCGTCCGCCTTTGGGTGTGAACTTGATCGCGTTGGATAAAAGATTCCAGATGATTTGCTGAAGTCGGTCAGGGTCGCCGGACATCGGACTCACTCGTCGATCAAGTGCCGTCTGGAAATGAATGTTTCTGGAATCCGCCGCTGGGCGCAGGCCCTCAACGACTGCCTCGATCATCTGCGCGAGTTCGACCCGACGCATGTGGAGGCGGAGCTTGCCAGTGATGATGCGCGAGACGTCGAGCAGATCGTCAATGAGTCGTCTTTGCGCGCGGGCGTTGCGCGCGATAGTCTCAAGAGCACGTTTTGATGCTTGCTCGTCGAGATTGCCGGTCGTGAGCAGATTTGACCAGCCGAGAATCGAGGTCAGTGGAGTCCGTAATTCATGTGACACTGTGGCGAGAAATTCATCCTTGATAACATTAGCTGTATCAGCCTCCGCGCGTGCCGCCTCTACACTCTCCAAAAGCAGCCTGCGTTCTTCCTCTGCTCGTTTGCGCTCAGTGATGTCGCGGATGTTGCACTGAATAACTTGATGGCTGTCTTCTTCATAAACGTTGCTGACAAACTCCACTTCCCGCAGCCTTCCCTCTACGGTTTGGAGCGGCAAATCCTCGTAGCGGAGATAGCCTTTCGCCTGTAACTCTCGAAACGCCTTTTGGCTCGCCTCCTTATCGCTGAACAGACCGATTTCCCAAAGCTCCTTCCCCAGAAATTCGTCGCGTGAGTAGCCCAATAACTCCATCATAAATGGATTCACGTCGGTGATCTTTAGAGTGACGGCATTAAGAATAAGTATGCCGTCTCGTGCGGACTCGAACAGCCGCCGGTAACGAATCTCTGAAGTCCGCAGCGCGGGGTTCCCACACGGGCAGCCCGCGTGGTGTGCGAGGCCTTCTTGCGTCCCCTTGAGCGCGGTGACG
>DATBSH010000273.1:0-33728 GCA_036559885.1 Pyrinomonadaceae bacterium | reverse complement strand
CTTTGGAAGGTGCCAGGCCGCGGAGAAGACTTGCGTCTCGGACTCTACGTGGAACTTCCATCGGTTTGCACGAACCTCACCCGACCGCGTGGTTCGATGGCCAACAACGCCTACACCGAACGCTGGACCGTGAAGTGCGCGGGCGGGCTTATAGGCGGCAGAATTCATATTGCGGGTCTCAACGCGACGAACACTGATGTGCTTGTGCGTTTGGAACGTCTCGACGGCACCGCGCAAGTCACACGGCTCACACCGTCTGCTCCGTCACTCGTGGTGGAAGCCGCAGCGGGTGTGGTGGAGGTCGCTCGCACTTACGTTGTCCTCGGCGTAGAGCATATTCTGACAGGTATTGACCATCTGCTATTCGTGCTCGCGCTGCTCATCATCACGCGTGGTGGCTGGAAGCTGTTGAAAACTGTCAGCGCCTTTACACTCTCGCACAGCATCACGCTCTCGGCGGCAACTCTCGGCTTTGTGCATGTGCCGCAACAGCCAGTCGAGGCGGTGATCGCGCTGAGCATCGTTTTTGTCGCGGTAGAGATCGTGCGCGTGCGTTGCGGACTCGAAAGCATCACCGCGCGCGCCCCTTGGCTTGTGGCTCTTACTTTCGGGCTGATGCACGGCCTGGGCTTCGCTGGTGGTTTAAGCGAAGCCGGCTTGCCGCAGGGACATATTCCGACAGCGTTGTTGTTTTTCAGCGTTGGTGTAGAGAGCGGTCACTTCCTATTCATCGGCGCAGTGCTGTCATTGATCGGGCTCGTGCGCCGCATCCACATTTCAATTCCGCGCTGGACAGAACTCGTGCCGCCCTACGCCATTGGCAGTGTTGCGATGTTCTGGTTTATCCAACGCACGCTTTCCTTTCTTTCTTGAAAACGACACGTGGCCAGCAGAGGCACATTTTCGAGCCGTTCAAGTCAAAGCAATCGAGGGAGTCTTCAGCAAGGAACAGAAAAAGGAGGTCGTCAAAAAGCTGACCGACGCGATGGTGGCCATCGAAGGCGAAGCCCTGCGGCCCTATACGGTCGTCATCTTCGAAGAGACTGCGAGCGGTGGCTGGGGCGTCGGCGGAAATGCGCTCACGACTGAGGACGTCAAAGCGCTGGCCGCAGGCGCAAAGTAACGCCGGCTGGAAATTCAACGCAGAAGATCAGAAAGAGTGGCGCAGCAGCTGACTCGCTACTGCGCCGCTGAGTCTTGGCGAGTCAGTATCGAAGGAGGTTGTATGAGTCGTCGTAGTCAATTACTGGCAGAGCGGATCGAACAAGGAGCCGCAGGTTTGGCTGCGTTTGTTGAAGGTCTTTCAGAAGAGGAGTGGCAAACTCCCGTTTCGAGTACCGACCGGCGATCAATCGGCGTGGTAGTGCATCATGTCGCGAGTGTGTATCCGGTTGAGATTGACCTGGCGCGCGCCGTCGCCGGCGGAAATGCCGTCGCAGACGTGACGCCGGAGGTGGTGAATCAAATGAACGCCGAGCATGCGCTCGAACGGGCACACGTAAACAAGACTGAAACGCTTGAACTGTTGCGGCGCAACAGTCGTTCGGCTGCCGACAACGTGCGCGAGTTCACAGATGAACAACTGGATCAAGCAGCGCCCTTTGGGCTGAGCTTCAATGCGCCGGTTACCGCGCAGTTTGTCATCGAAGATCACGCGCTGCGTCACAGTTGGCATCATCTGGCTCGCATTCGCAAGGCTCTGAATGTGAAAACCGTGAGTGCGAAGTGATAGGACGAAAAGATGGCGAAAGTCAGAGCGCCATTGCTGAAATTGTCGTTCAGGTAAATTGTCAGGATGCCGGCCGCAAATCGTCGCTTGAGATCCGCGATGTTGCTTGCGGCTGGCAATGCTTGACCAAACAAACTCTGCGCCTTCAAACTCGAAACCGTTGATTACGTCGATCGGCAGGCGGCTCTGAAAAGGCCGGCGTCGGCGGTTCGATTCCGTCCCTGGCCACCAATCCTTCAAAAACTTAGCGACGTCAAAAAAGCCTGTAAAGATTTCTCGCGCGTACAATCCGCGTACATCGTTCTACCTTACTTACTTTTGGCGCCACTCGTTACAATACACCTCCAGATTTCCTGTGTGAGAGCGAAAAGAGTCTGTGCAGGAGCGCCGAAAGTCGTAGAGCAGATTATGAGCTGAAAGAGCCTCGTTTTTATCCGGCCCGAATTGGACAACTTTGAACTCGCTTTCGCTTTCTCGTTGGAGCTTGGTGATGGCAGCTGAACATTATGATGCAGTAGTTATTGGCTCAGGTCAGGGAGGCACTCCACTTTCGTTAGCCCTCGCCAAGGCGGGATGGAAGACGGCGATCGTGGAGCGTGATCACATTGGCGGGACCTGCGTAAACGTGGGGTGCACGCCCACCAAAACCATGGTGGCAAGCGCGCGCGTAGCGTATCTCTCAAAGCGAAGTGCGGAGTACGGCGTCGAGTGTGGTCAAGTGACCGTCAACATGTCCACTGTCCGGCGGCGCAAGCAGGAAATCGTTGAAAGCTTTCGCGACGGGAGTCTGAAAAACATTGAGAAGACTGAGGGACTTGAGTTACTCAAAGGCGAGGCGCGGTTTATCGGTCTGAAGTCGCTGGAAGTAGTCGTGAATGAAGGTGCGCCTCGTCAGCTTAGCGCCGAAAGAATCTTCATCAACACTGGCGCCCGTCCCGCAAAGCCGACCATTCCTGGGTTAGATACAATTCCAACCTTGGATTCGAGTTCTATTATGGAACTCGAAACTCTGCCCGAGCATTTATTGGTGATGGGTGGTGGTTATATCGGGCTGGAGTTCGGTCAAATGTTTCGTCGCTTTGGCAGTCGGGTAACGATTGTCGAGCGCGGTGCTCACTTGCTGAGTCGGGAAGATCCTGATGTGGCCGACGAAGTAGCAAAGATATTGAGGGAAGACCAAATCGAGATACTACTGAACTCTGAGGTCTTGCGCGTTAAAGGGGACAATACGAGTGTCAGCATGACGGTGAAAACAGGGCAAAGCGAGGTCCTATTAGAAGGATCACAGTTGTTGGTTGCTGTCGGACGTCAACCGAACACGGATCAACTCAACTTGCAGGCTACCGGAGTGGAGACTGACGAGCGCGGCTTTATCAAGGTGAGCGATCGCCTTGAGACGAATGTAGCAGGAATCTATGCGTTGGGAGATGTCAAAGGTGGTCCGGCCTTTACACATATCTCTTATGACGACTTTCGCATTATTCGCAAAAACCTGCTCGAAGGGGGCAATGCGACGACGAAGGGACGGTTAGTCCCCTACACAGTGTTTATTGATCCGCAACTCGGACGCGTCGGGATCAGCGAAAGAGAAGCGACGAGGCGTGGTCTAAATACTCGTGTAGCGAAGTTGCCGATGAGTCGCGTCGCCAGAGCGATCGAGTTGAGTGAGACTCGCGGCTTCATAAAGGCTGTAGTTGATGTTGAAACAAAGCAGATACTGGGGTGCGCTATCCTTGGAATCGAAGGGGGTGAGTTGATGGCTATGTTTGAGATTGCCATAATGGCTCAACTGCCGTACACGACCCTCAAGGAGGCAATATTCGCACATCCTACGCTCGCGGAATCTTTCAACAATCTCTTCATGGCAATGGCTGAGTAAAAATTAAGCTGGAATTCATTGTTGCGACTTTAAGGAAAACTGATATTGAAAGCTCAACCGGAAATAACACAGACTCACCTGATTGAAGCGCTGAGGGAGACTCGCAAGCGCACGCTCGAGCTTGTCCACGACCTTAGTGACGCGCAGTTGATGGGACCACGTTTAAAGATCGTGAATCCACTCCGCTGGGAAATTGGTCATGTCGCCTGGTTTCAGGAGTTCTGGATCTTACGGCACCTCAGTGGCCAGCCGGCGATTCTCAAACACGGAGACGAGCTTTACGATTCGGCGAGAGTCGCCCATGACACGCGTTGGGACCTGCCATTATTGGACAGAGGCGAAACGCTCACTTATATGGAACGAGTTCTTGAGCGAGTGATCGAGCAGACCAGCGACGGGAGCCACAGTTTGACGGATGCTGAAGGCTACGATGAAGAATATTTCATGAATCTGGTGCTCTTACATGAGCGGATGCATAACGAAGCGTTCACTTACACTCGTCAAACTCTGAGCTATCCCGCACCAGAAATCGCGTTCGTTAACAAGATTTCGCTCGCGGAAAAGGACGCTACGTCTTCTCAAACCATCCATTGGCTGACCGGAGACGCAGAGATACCTGGAGGCAGATACATTCTGGGTAGTGCTCACAAGCAAGGATTCGTCTTCGACAACGAACAGCTGGCACACGAGGTCGAGATTGCCCCTTATGCGATCTCAAAAACCGCCGTGACCAATGGTGAATTCAAAAATTTCGTGGAAGACGGCGGCTATAGAAGAAACGAATTATGGGGCGCTGAAGGTTGGCAGTGGCGGATAGCTGTCGGTGCGGAACATCCAGTGTACTGGCGGGGAGAGGGAAACGGTCGCTGGTTGCGACGCAACTTCGATGAATGGGTGGCGCTTGATGAGCGCCTACCGGTCATCCATGTCAACTGGTACGAGGCAGATGCTTACTGCCGCTGGGCGGGTCGGCGTCTACCCACTGAACCAGAGTGGGAGATGGCGGCGAGCGCAGAGCCAGCGACTGGCAGCCGAGGCCTCACGACTCACAAGCGCGCGTTTCCCTGGGGCGACAATTCGCCAACTGTAGATCGGGCAAATCTAGATTGGCGCGCGATGGGATGCATACCGGTTGACGCGCTGCCCGCGAGCGATAGCGCGTTCGGATGCCGTCAAATGATCGGGAACGTCTGGGAATGGACGTCGAGCGACTTCCTGCCGTATCCCGGTTTCGTCGCCGGTCCTTATAAGGAGTATTCCGCCCCCTGGTTTTCGGATCACAAGGTGCTTCGCGGCGGTTGTTGGGTGACTCGTTCGAGCCTCATTCATAACAGCTATCGAAATTTCTACCCGCCTGACCGTCGCGATGTATGGGCGGGATTCCGGACGTGTGCGTTGCAGACTTAGGAAGAATGAGGATTGGCATAGTAACTCCTGCTCCGCCGGGCTCACGCTACGGAAACCGCGTTACCGCGCTGCGGTGGACTAGGATTCTCAGAAAACTTGGCTATCGCGTCTCGATCTTACAGACGTATGACGGGGAGCCGTGTGATTTGTTAATAGCATTACACGCTCTGCGGAGCCATCCATCAATCATCAGCTTTAAGCAGCAGCACCCCGCCGCTCCGATCATCGTCGCTCTTACCGGAACAGATCTCTACCGCGATCTTCGGATCAATCATTTGGCGCGCCAGTCACTCGATGTCGCAACTAGGATTGTCGTACTACAACCGAAAGCTATCGAAGAACTGCAGCCCAGCTGGCGAGAAAAAACGCGGACAATTTATCAGTCGGCTGAAAATGGGAACGACCTGACAGGTTCGGGCGCCGGGTCCGCGAACCCAGGGGCACGCAAGCACGAAGCTAGATCCAATGGCAACTTTGACGTATGCGTAATCGGCCATCTGCGTGCTGTGAAAGATCCTTTTCGCACCGCGATGGCGGTGCGGTCACTTCGTGAATCGTCACGGATCCGAGTCTTGCAAGTCGGCGGCGCGATGACTAAAGCAATGGCCACGAAAGCGCTCAGGGAAATGGCCACAAATAGACGCTACAAGTGGCTCGGTGAGCAGCCGCGGTCACGCGTCCGCTATATCCTCGAAAAGAGCCGTCTCTGTGTCCTTTCATCTCGCATGGAGGGAGGAGCGAATGTGTTGTCAGAGGCGATCGTTGCTTCGGTTCCTATTCTCGCTTCGCGCATTAATGGAAATGTTGGCATTCTGGGCAAAGACTATCCAGGTTATTTTCCTGTGGGGGACAGCAAACAACTTGCGCGATTGTTGAGACGAGCGGAAACTTCCCCAGAGTATGTAGTCGAATTAAGAGCGTGGATCGAGAGCTTGGCTCACCTTGCTGATCCAGCCCGAGAGGAGCGAGCCTGGTCAGATTTGATCTTCGAATCAGTCGACTAATCTCCGCTCCACTATTGTTTAAAGATGCTGGGGAGCAATTAATCATGAGTTCAGGGCAGAGGGATAACATTCAGTCGATCACCGGCATCCAGCGCTTTGTTACTTTCGCACTTCCTACGCTGCTAATTATAGGAGCGCTGATCGCTTACAAGAGTTCTACGGCGGTGGCGGTGATTGGGAAAGTTTCTGCGACGCAGACCTTCACTACGCGAGCTAGCGTGATTCCACTGTTGGGTGCTTCTGAAGCAAGCATTCTCGAGCGAACGCTCAATTACTTCTTAGTCATCTGGCCGGCTCTAACTTTCGGAATTCTGATCAGTGCAGCAGTCACGACATTTGTGTCTCCGCGTTGGCTGGTTCGCGCGCTGGGCAAAGGCTCACTGCGGGCGCAGATAATTGCTGGAGCGACAGGAGCGCCGTTGATGCTCTGTTCATGCTGTGTGGCTCCCATCTTCAAGGGCGCGTACGAACGCTCTGCCCGGCTTGGCCCATCACTCGCATTAATGCTCGCGGCACCGGCGCTCAATCCTGCCGCCTTAATTCTCACGTTTATGCTTTTCGACTACCGGGTTGCTGGAACTCGCGCAGCTGCGAGCCTTGCGGCGGTTCTCTTTACCGGAATGATTGCTGACAAGGTATTTGGCCAAACGAGAGTTCCCTGTGAAGTTGATTCTGTTTCCCAAAATCTATCAGCCCGATCACACCTGTTAAGCTTCGTGAGGTCATGCGTTCAAGTCGCTTTGCGGTTGATTCCGCTCATAGTGATTGGTGTCTTGGCCTCGATGGTTGTTGCGCAATGTCTGGCCGCGAGTGCTTTCACATCTTCCAACGGGAAGTTGTTGGCAGTCATAGTTATCGCCACGTTTGCGATTCCACTGGCTCTGCCAACGTTCTTCGAGATCCCGCTGGCCTTTGTACTGCTGAACTTAGGTGCTCCAGTCGGTGCCGCTTTGGCTTTACTCATCGCCGGTCCGGCTATAAATCTTCCTTCACTGTTCACGATCATGCAATCAACAAGCTGGAGGGTCGCTGCGGTGGTCGCAGCTTCAGTTTGGGTTATCGCGGTAGCTAGCGGGATACTGGTGAATATGATTTGAAATGAATCCTGATGGGTGGATTGCAGGTATTAAGGTAACCTTCACTTTTAGCGTCGCTCCTTCGAATGAATTCCACACACCGCGCGCTCGCTGCCGATTATTGCCATTGATGGGTCACCCCGGGTTGTCGGCTTGGGCATACAAAAAGTGAGATTGGAATGTAAGCGCCGTTATGTGTCTGGACTGGGATGAATATTATCAGGCGTTCTCTTCTGGTTCGCACAGTGACTGCCGTTGCTGGCTTGTCGCTGGAAAGATGGGTGGCTGACTTTAAACCATTGCCTTCAAAGTAACTCTTGCCCGGTTGTTTCCAGGGGGTATAAGCTGGCTCAGTGATCGTTCTTCGAGAAGTTGCATTCTCGTTAATCCCGACCAATTCTCCAAGGCAGTACAGCATTTTCATTCAGCCGACGTGGCTGATGAACTTGCTGTGGATTGTGGAGACGAAAGGGGAAACCCATGAAGAAACTAAACGTGGCTCTGTTGACACTCCTGGCGATATTTCTCCTGTCAGGTGTCGCGCTTGGTGACACACTCTACCTCCGTGATGGCCGATCATTTCGCGGTACTTTAATCGGCTACATCAACGGTCGCTTCGCTTTCAAAGTTATTGACACAACTCGAACTACCATAGCGAGAGACGAAGGAGAAATTCGGTTTTTCCGCCCCAGTGAAGTGGAGCGTGTGGAGATCGATGGTCGCTCACTCGATGAATTGAAGTTTGAAACTCGCACGGTTGATGTGCCTCTTGGTCCGAACTGGATCGACTCAGGAATTGACCTGCGCCGCAACGAACGAGTCCAAACAATAGCCTCGGGAACGATTCTCGCGGGTCGTGCGAGAATTACGCCCGACGGACTGCGAACGAGCGATCCCTCTTCACCTCTTCCCAGCGCCGCCGAGGGTATGCTGATCGGCGCCATCGGGAACGATCAAAATGCACCGGTGCTGGAGTTGGGCGCGTTTCGGGAGTTTGTTGCCGATCGTGACGGACGCCTCTACTTAACGGCGAACCGCGGTACCTACACCGATGCTCGCGGCTCATTCACCGTACAGGTAAAGCGTGAGCGCGATCAGACGGCTATGGATGAAGATAACCGTACCGACAATCCTTTTGGTAGTCCACGGCCACGCAATCGTCCGCGAACGAGGGAATCTACAGCGACACGCACGCCAGTGGAAGTGGTTATTGATGTCCCCGGAACGTCCCGTGGCACAGACACAAACATCGACGTGCGTGCGGGAGATCAAATCACCTTCACTACGACCGGAACTGTTATTGCCGGTCGTCGCATTGGAGAAGTTGGACCGGAGGGTGGAAAATCCAGTGGTTTCGGCGCGATAGTCGGAACCCGTCCTCTGCCAACCTCAGGAGCGGGTGCGCTGATTGGCTACATTCGTCAGCTAAACGGGCAGCCGAGTCAAGTCTTTCTAGTTGGAACTCAACTAACACTCAGTGTCCCTGTTGATGGGCGTCTTTACCTCGCGATTAACGACGACGACTACAGCGATAACGGCGGTGCGTTCAAGGTGAAGATCAGATACTGATGTCTACTGAAATTTGCCAGATCGGTAAGCGACCCTGAAAAGACCTGGGCAGTTCGATTCCGTCCCTGGCCACCATTCTTACAAAAACTTGCTGGACTGCCAGCTTAATCTGCTTTGCCTGGAGGCACGAGAGCGAGGCCACCGAACAATTGGACGCCGTTCCCAGTACGTCCGATTTTTTTGGCGCTCCCGGTAGTGGGATCGACCACATACAGGAAAGTCTCAGCGAACGGTTTGGTTCTGTCGTATCCCGTTGCGTACAGAAGACCCGTGGATGGATCGAACTCCAAGCCGCCGAACCCCAAGAAAGCATCAGGCTCCTGGTAGCCGACTGGAAGTGCTTCGCCTGTCTCGGGATTGACGATAAACAACGCCGAAGGACCCTCCACATTCGCGAAGCCAGTTGCATACAAAACATCGTTCACAGGATCGTATGCGAGATCGCCGCCGGAAAGGTCATATTCAGGAGGTCCATTGGACGAGGGACCTATCTCTCTTGCGATGCCGGTTGATGGATTCACAATAAAAAGAGAGTCTCTCACCACAAATCCGAAACTGCTTATTCCAGTCGCAAACAAAACGTCATGGTTGGAGTCATAGGCCAACCCGCCGCCCCATAAGATGATTTCTGGGAACACGGGCTGGCCATTCCCCACGAGCGACGCAAGGCCGGTTTTTACGTCCAGCGTATAAAGCGCGGAGCGGGGATTTCCATTAGGCAAGGGATTTGTGAGCGTGAATCCGGTTGCGTACAAAATACGGTGGTGCGTATCAAAGGCCAGGCCGCTCTCGGAAATTAGATCAGCCTGGCCGGTAACGCCGAGAGCTTTTGCTGCGCCCGTGTTCACATTGATTCTGTATAGCTCGGAGTTTTGATTCTCGTCGTACCCAGACGCGTAGAGGTGGGACTTAGATAACACCGAGGTCCAAGAACATAGAACAATAACAAACAACGCGATGCCATTTTTGAGAGCAACATTCGCGCTAAATGAATTTGGTTTCATCCTGGCCGCTCCTATAGGGCAGATACGATAGCCATCCCATTGGCGTTGAGATGTGATCGGTAACGTGGGAGTGCTGAAGGTGTACGACCACATTTATACTCGCTGCCTTTGAGACGAGTCAATGGCGTACGATCGGACAAATAAACGTCCCAGGTGTTGCAAATCGAGAATCATCGTTTGCGCTGATACAGAAAAGGTAGCGAGGGGCTTCTATCGTTGCCAATAACTGCGTATTCGCTCAGCCAGCATTGGAAAGGGAACATACTCAGCGGCGCGTCCTGAACGCCTTAATTCTTCCACCATGCGCATCGCCCCGTCCGCATTTCTCGTGTGCACCAAAATCGTCGAGGCGCGTTGAACGTCTGGATTTGAACCTAACCACTGCGCTATGGCGTAGCCCGTCCTTTCATCGTCTGTCGACTCCACCTGATAGTGCTCGGGATGCAGATCGTGATCGAGAAAGATTGCGTCATACGATCCGGCACTCAACATACGCCGTGCTTGCGCTACGTTATCTGCTATGTCGATGAAGTCCCCCTTAAAACGGGTGGCGAACCACCGGTGCCGGCGAACATCGTCGTCTAAAAGAAAAACGCGAATTGGATGGCGCTCTGCTTTGATCTTGACCAAACCGATCTTGGTAAGGAAAGAGTGGAGTAGACTCATAAGTCTTGAGTTGTTCGCTTTATAGCTCGCTTGCGATGATAAAGGAATATAGCACACGGCCTGAGAGCGAGAAACCGGGCCAACATATAACAAGGCGGCGTGAGTTACTTTCGAAAAACCGAATGCTATAATCCGCCGTCCAAATAATATTTTTGACGTTATTTAGTAGCCGCAATTCTAAATGTTTGAAGACGTGACGGAGTCCTCCGCCGACAAATCGCAAGGACACAACGAAGAAGCGAACGCGGTGTGTAGCATCTGTTTTGGGACCGGTACCAGAGTCGATCCCGAGAAGGGCGCTACAGCGTGTTCCTGTCAGACGTCTACCAGGGCGGGGCGAATGTTTCGAGCCGCGCGTATTCCAGCTCGATACGCCGACTGTTCACTCGACAATTTCATTCGAATTCCGAATAGCTCACAGGACGAAGCGTTTCTCTACGCCTGTCGACTAGTCCTGGATTATCCGGCTGTCGATCGTGGCCTTCTGTTTATGGGTCCTGCCGGAGTGGGGAAAACACATTTGGCTGTGTCGATTATGAAAGGACTTCTGTCGAAGGGTTTCGCTGCGATTTTCTATGAGTTCGGTTCACTACTTAAGGGAATTCAGGATTCCTACAATCCAGTCTCGAAAACATCTGAACTACGTGTGCTGGCCCCAGTTTATCAAGCTGACGTTTTGGTGTTAGACGAGCTTGGTGCCACCGTGCCAACTGATTGGGTGCGCGACACGATGTACCAAATCATCAACAAACGCTACAACGATAAGAAGCTGACAATCTTCACAACCAACTATCTTGATGAAGCTCGCGTAGATGCAGCCGCTAACGAGTGGGAAGCGCCGCGCACATTTAGCAAGAAAGCAAATGCGGATCGGGTTCGCGAAATGACAACCCTTGAGGATCGAATTGGCAGTCGTTTGCGCAGCAGGCTTTACGAGATGTGCCACGAGCTACGTATTGAGGGCGATGATTATCGGAAAAAGCGCGCCCGTGATGCGCGCACAGCAGGATAGTGGCTTACGGCTTGCGGCGCTTTTCTGAGAATTCGCGATAAGTTGCTTTTAATGAGGGATCCAGGCGGAACGCCGTTTCGAAGTCGGCATCTGCGCCGGCCATACGTTGAAGCGACTTCACAACCGCACGATTGGCGTAAGCCAGTGCATGTTTAGGGTCGATTTCGATTGCTTTCGTGTAATCAGACAGTGCCCCTTCCAAGTCCTTCTTCTTCTGCTTTGCGGTTCCACGTCCGTAGTAAATCGCTGCATCATCCGTCTTGAGTTCTAAGGCTCGCGTGTAGTCTGCAATTGCTCCATCCAGATCGCCCTTATCGAATAATGCAACTGCCCGGTTGATGTTCGCCAGGTAGAAACTTGGAGTTAAAGAGAGAGCTGACGAGAAGTCCTTGATTGCGCCATCGACGTTGCCTTTTG
This sequence comes from Pyrinomonadaceae bacterium, assembly GCA_036559885.1. Lineage (GTDB taxonomy): Bacteria > Acidobacteriota > Blastocatellia > Pyrinomonadales > Pyrinomonadaceae > PSRF01. Next base: position 21,965 of record DATBSH010000273.1, on the reverse strand, counting down.
CCTGTAGGGCGATACCGCGGTTGTAGTAAGAGTCAGCCCCCTTCGGATTGATCGATATCGCAGTGGTGTAGTCGTTAATCGCTCCGTCGATATCGCCTTTCGCACTACGGGCATTACCGCGATTGTTGTAAGCGAGTGCAAACCGCGGAAACAGTCCGATCGCCTTAGAGAAATCCGCTATTGCAAGATCGAAGTTGTTTTTACTCTGGAGCGCAACGCCGCGATTGTAATAGTTTTCAAACTCAGCTGGTTGTAACTGGATCGCGCTTGTGTAATCGGCGATTGCGCCGTCTAAATTGTTCTTACTCATGAAAGCATTCGCGCGATTGTTGTAAATCGTTGCTAATATGTCTGGTCTGGACTTTAGCGAGATCGCTTTCGTGTAATCGGCGATTGCTCCATCCAGGTCCCCTTGATTTTGCTTCTCAAGCCCGCGGTTGTTGTACTCCTCGGCACTCTTTGGGGATTGAGATCCCGGATTAGCAGCGCCAAAGGTAATCACGAGAAACATCAAAAAAGGCCACAGCTTCACTCTGTCTTACCTCGATTCGTAATCAAATCACTACGCCGGTTCGTCTCTGGGGCATAGTTATGTAAAATGCTTTTGCTTTCAAGTCAAAAAGAAAACTGAATCTCACTTTAGATGCCCAAACGTAGTGACATCCATAAGATCCTGATCATCGGATCAGGTCCCATTATCATCGGCCAGGCTTGTGAATTCGACTATTCAGGCACTCAAGCCTGCAAAGCTTTGCGACAGGAGGGCTATCAGATCGTTCTGGTTAATTCGAACCCGGCAACGATCATGACTGACCCCGAAACTGCCGACATCACCTACATCGAACCATTAACTGTCGAATCGTTGACGGCAATCATTCGACGAGAACGGCCGGACGCCTTGCTGCCAACGGTCGGCGGACAGACAGCGCTAAATCTCGCCATCGCACTAGCTGAAGCGGGTGTGCTCGACGAGTGTGGCGTTGAAATGATTGGCGCCAATCGCGAGGCAATTAAGGTCGCCGAAGATCGCTTGCTATTCAAAAAGGCGATGGATGAAGCCGGACTGGAGATGCCGCGCGGCGGTTTCGCCAAGTCGTGGGACGAAGCGCAAGCAATCGTCGCCAAGATTGGATACCCGGCAATCATCAGACCGTCTTTCACTCTAGGTGGAACTGGGGGAGGCACTGCTTACAACCCCGAGGAGTTTGAAGACATTATTCGTGGTGGTCTCGCTGCCTCACCGATTCATGAGGTTCTAATCGAGGAATCGATTCTCGGCTGGAAGGAATTTGAGTTGGAAGTGATGCGCGACCTCGCGGACAACGTCGTCATCATCTGCTCGATCGAGAATTTTGACCCGATGGGTGTGCACACGGGCGATTCAATCACAGTCGCTCCCGCCCAAACGTTGACCGATCGCGAATATCAGCGACTCCGCGACATGGCCATCCGCGTGATTCGAAAAGTTGGTGTTGAGACTGGAGGGTCGAACATCCAGTTCGGAGTTAATCCAGAGAACGGCGATATTCGAGTTATTGAGATGAATCCCCGGGTATCACGGTCGTCGGCCTTAGCTTCCAAAGCGACTGGGTTTCCAATTGCGAAGATCGCCGCGAAGTTAGCTGTCGGTTACACGCTGGATGAGATTCCTAACGACATTACAAAGAAGACGCCGGCCTCTTTCGAGCCGACGATTGATTACGTCGTCGCGAAAATTCCCAAGTGGGACTTCGAAAAGTTTCGCGAGGCAGAAGACGTGCTTGGCACGCAGATGAAATCGGTCGGCGAAGTGATGGCGATTGGTCGCACCTTCAAAGAAGCCTTATTCAAAGGGCTCCGTTCACTCGAATCTGTAAAGCCACTTCGGCTCGAGGACATCTCAGACGACGAGTTGCAGAGAAAGCTTGCGCGTCCGAACTCACACCGCTTCTCGTACATCACTTATGCGCTGCAGCATGGATGGTCCATCGATGAGATCTATCGCTTGTCGCGAATCGATCGATGGTTCCTCGATCAACTCCAGCAGGTGATGGAGATCCAGAAAGACATTGAAGGCGCCAAGTTGGAGGAGATCAACGAAGAAACATTGCGCGCTTTCAAAGAAGTGGCATTGTCTGATCGGCGTCTCGCTTATCTGACCGACAGATCTGAAGACGATGTTCGTGCTTATCGAAAGAAGCTAAAGATAGTTCCCGTTTACAAACGAGTCGACACCTGCGGCGCCGAATTTGAATCTTATACTCCGTACCTGTATTCAACATATGAAACAGAAGATGAGGCTGAACCGACCGAGCGCCGCAAAATCATGATTTTGGGCTCAGGCCCGAACCGCATCGGTCAGGGAATTGAATTCGACTACTGTTGCTGTCATGCGTCATTCGCGCTGCATGAAGCCGGCTTCGAGACAATCATGGTGAATTGCAATCCTGAAACTGTCTCGACAGATTACGACACTTCCGATCGGCTGTACTTTGAGCCGCTGACGTTTGAAGACGTGATGAATATCGTGGACGTCGAAAACCCGGACGGAGTGATTGTTCAATTCGGTGGACAAACGCCATTGAATCTGGCGATGCGGCTTCAGGAAGCCGGCGTCCATGTGATCGGCACGTCACCGGATTCGATAGACCTCGCAGAGGATCGCAAACGATTTGGCACTTTACTGAAGCAGCTGGGGATCCCACAGCCTGAGAATGGGATGGCAGCATCAGCGGAGGAGGCGCGTGAGGTTGCTGCAAAGATCGGCTATCCGGTGTTGGTTCGACCCAGCTATGTTCTCGGGGGCCGGGCGATGGCAATTGTTTACGACGAGCAGGCGCTTGAGTCGTACGTGCGAACGGCTGTTGGTTTCACTCCTGACCGGCCAGTTTTAATCGACAAGTTTCTTGAGCAGGCGGCCGAATTTGACGTTGACGCACTTGCAGACGAGACGGCGTGCGTCATTGCCGGCATACAAGAGCACATTGAAGAAGCAGGAATCCACTCCGGCGACTCGTCATGTGTCTTACCTCCAGTTCGAATCGATCCGGAGCATCTTGAAACGATGCGACACTACACGAGAAAGCTTGCAACGGCGCTGTCCGTCTCAGGCCTAATGAATATCCAATTTGCGATTAAGGACGACCGCGTATACGTGTTGGAAGTTAATCCGCGAGCGTCGCGCACAGTTCCATTCGTCTCGAAAGCGACGGGCGTTCCGATCGCTCGAATTGCTGCATTGGTGATGGCTGGTAAGAAGCTGAAAGACTTTGGATTGCCAGACGAGCTTACAGTTCAGCGGTTCTTCATTAAGTCGCCGGTGTTTCCGTTCGTAAAGTTTCCGGGCGTGGATCCGATCCTCAGTCCCGAGATGCACTCAACCGGGGAAGTGATGGGGATTGGTGAGACCTTTGGCGAAGCCTATGGCAAGGCCATGATGGGAGCCGGACTGAGTTTGCCAACAAGCGGCAAAGCATTTCTGAGTGTCAACGACGGCGACAAAGGCGCTGCCGTTTTGCTGGCGAGAAAGTTGGCGCGGCTAGGTTTTGAGATTGTTGCGACTTTGGGCACGGCCGCACGTCTCCGCGAAGTCGGAATTGAAGTAGAGAATGTCTTCAAGGTGAACGAAGGGCGTCCGAACATAGTAGACAACATCAAGCGCGGTGAAATCTCACTCGTCATAAATACACCACTCGGTCGGGTATCACATTACGATGAGCAGGCAATCAGGCGCGCGGCGCTACAGTACAACGTCCCATGCGTCACGACGATAACAGGTGCACGCGCGTTGGTTGAATCAATCGCGTCACGCCGGGAACAGGAAACGCCGATCGTTCTCTCACTGCAAGAGTTGCACGCGATGAAGAATTCGGTGGATGCGGTTTCGTCGGTCTAGGGGGCGAAGACCTGAACACCCCGCGATTTGGATTAGAGTTCAATGACAGGAATACGAGCTGTAATCATCACGGTGAGTGACGCGTGTTCTCGAGGAGAACGTGAAGACTTGTCGGGCCAGGTACTATTTGAGTTACTAACAGAGTTTGGTGCGACCGTCGTTGATCGCAAAGTTCTCTCCGATGATCCGGATCCAATCGCCCAGTCGCTGAGTCAATTCGCCAGCCTCCCGGATGTGAATTTGATTCTGACTACTGGAGGCACTGGACTTGGTCCAAGAGACAACACGCCTGAAGCGACGCGGCGTGTCATTGAAAGAGAAGCGCAGGGATTATCAGAAGCGATGAGGGCCGAAACGCTAAAACAAACTCCGATGGCCATGATCTCGCGTGGGGTCTCGGGCGTGTGCTCAGGCACCTTAATTATTAATCTTCCTGGTTCACCAAAAGCGGTCCGTGAAAGTTTTGCGGTAATCAAGCCAGTATTGCCACACGCGATTGATTTGCTATCTGGCAGGACTGCTCACAAGGCGTGAATGTCCGATACGCTACCTATCACTCACAAATTCACTGCTACGAGTGCGTCTTTGAGCTTTCAAATGATCGCCCAGAATCTTATAGAAGCATTTCAGACAAATGCCCTGTTCGTCCTCATGCTTGTCCTCTCTGATTTCTGAGCCACACCAGACACAGACCACACGGTATCTCACCTTCGCGATCGTGACTTTTCTCATCATCGTGTACTCCTTCGTCTTGATTTCACTTCGACGGTACCTATGCGGAGTTACGATGCAGTAGCCGCCAACTTAAATGTCCGTTAAGGTCCTACCCAATTTGTTCAGACCGTTTTCAGATGCCGTTTAAGAGATCAACTTAAGGCTAAATTTTCATATCCAGTCCGTTAACATTTTGGTAACATGACGGACCAACGGCGCCACCCCTTTCGCGCTGAGTTAGCCTGAACCGACGCACTCCAATCGATTACGCCGGTGCAATCTCTCGGAGGACCTTCGTCTTGCGCGGCAGAATTCGTCATCGAGTTAGCTCAAAGTTAATCGTGATGAGCGTGCCGATATTGGTTTGTCTTATTGCGACGGCGAATGTGACGCAGGGAACGGAGATTCAGGGCAGAATCCTCATCCGCGATGATGTTTCACTGAACAATCAAACAGAGCTTTTGAAAAAGCTGCGTGCAATCACGGGTTGGACCGATTTGAAATTCGACAATAATGGCGTCCTGCGTTGGAGCAAAGAGTTTTCGAAGATTGGATCTAAGTCTGCGCGAGACCTGCTGATCAAAGCGGCTGAAGGTGATGCGCTGATTGTGCTTGAAGACGCGAGTGCGAGATCCGACGTGGCATTCTGTCGCGTCGTCCCTGGACGTTGGGCTCATCGCGACTTGCCCGATGTTCGCGCCTTTGTCATGTTGATCGACTTTGCCGATTTCCACGAAGTTACCGGTGACGCAGAAGCGCGTGCCGCTTTTGACGTGGGCTGGGGTTTTCTGCACGAATTGCACCATGTCGTAAACGACTCGGCAGATGCGAGGAATATGGGCGAAGCCGGCGCTTGTGAAAACGAAATTAATAAGATGCGTTCAGAACTTGGCCTGCCTTTGAGAATCACCTATTTCTTTTCGCCGCTCCCTGCAAAGGTAAACCCTGAATTCACCAGCCGTCTGGTGCGTCTCGCTTTTGAGAAGCGCGATTCAAGAGTAAATCGCACGCATCGATACTGGTTGATCTGGGATGCAGCAACGGTTGGCGGTCTACAGCAAAGCGAAACAGCCTCTCTCCGTTAACAAGAACCGAAATATAGAGCCATCGTTCGATAGGTCAGATAGATCCTAAATGACTTATCGCGACCCTATTCATCACGGTCGTGCTTCATTGCCTCGGCTTGGTGTTTCGTCTCTCTTGCTGAGGTCTTTTTCTGCATACTTTGCAGAGTTTTGTGGACTTGAAGAATGACGTCGTGCAGCTGCTTCAGTTCACGAGGCGACGTCTTTTTGGATAAAAGTGCCGCAGCAATCTCACTACTGAGTTCGTTTGATATCGCCATGTATGGATAAGAATTATCTGGAAGATTTTCTGAAGAGGTCGCATCTTACGGATTGTGTGTTACGTAGACGTTAACTTCATGTTAATTAAACACCCCTGGCGTTGTATTTCCGCTAGTCTCGAATCCCTCCAGTCTCCTTTAACAAACATTTAAGGTCCAATTCACAGGGCTTTAACGGCACCTGACTATGGTTCATGTTGTCACAACGACAAACGTCAGACCGTAGCGGACCGTAGTACTCGCGTAACGCGCTACTAATGAGGACGCACAATTCACCGCATCATTAATAAGCATAGGAGAACTCGTATGTATTCAAGTGTCCCCCAGTGGCTGCGCCGCTGCTCCCTAATTCTTTTTGCTTTTGCGATTACGTTCAGTGGCCAACTGACTCTTCGCGCTCAAAGTGATCAAGGCCGAATCATTGGGACTGTAACCGACGCCACAGGCGCGATAGTTCCCGGCGCAAACGTTGTGGTGAAGAACGAACGAACTGGTGAGGAGCGTGCAGCGACTACGAACGAAGACGGGTACTACGTCATCTCCGCCTTAAAGCCTTCGTTATATTCAGTCACCGCCACAGCACAGAATCTGCGAGCTCAACTTACAAATGTTCAACTTCTGGTCGGCCAGGAGTTGAATTTGAGTTTTGCCCTTCAAGCAACAGGCGTGGAGGCGAAGGTCGACATTTCCACAGCCAACGATATCGCAATCGATTCCGGCTCAGCTGCGATGGGCGTGAATGTTAATCCACGCGAAGTTGAAGGACTCCCGATCAACGGAAGGCAACTATCACAGCTTTATCTGCAAGCGCCTGGTTCAGTGAATACAGGTTCAGGGACGTTTGGTGACATCAGATTTTCTGGTCGAGCGGTTGAACAGAACATCGTGCGCTACGATGGAGTTGAAGGCACTGCCATCATTGATGCGTCACCAGGAAATCTAAACGGCGAGGTGCCAACACCCTTCAGATTACAATCATCGCTTGAGAACGTTCAGGAATTTAGGGTTGATTCAAACAACTATCCGGCAGAGCAGGGAACAGGCACCGGAGGACAGATTAATGTCGTGACGAAATCGGGCGGCAATAATTTCCATGGCTCTGTGTTTGAATTCTTTCGCAATGACGCATTGGATGCTCCAAACTTCTTCGACAATGTCATTGGTCAAAAGAGCAAACTTCGTCTGAATCAGTTCGGCGGTTCAGTCGGCGGCCCGATTCAAAAAGGAAAGACGTTCTTCTTCTTCTCGTATGAAGGATACCGTCTCCGTGCGGGGGTTAACTCAGTTGAAGCAGTGCCCGGACAGGCTTCACGAATTTGCACGGGGTCAGTCGTTTGCACTCCGACCGCGATTAGCTTGATCCCCGCTTTCCGTGCTCCAGACGCGGTGGTGCTTCGCGTTGGTCCAGACTTGTTCGATACAGTCCAGTTACAAGCAACTAACACAGTAGATGAGAACTCAGCTGCCTTTCGATTAGACCATCGGTTCAGTCCGAAAGATTCGATGTATTTTCGGTTCTTCCGCGATCAGGGAACTAACAATCAACCAGAAGGCGTGACTGGAAGACGCATCGCAATTAAGAGCGTTCCGCAAAATGCGGTGTTGGCCTGGCAGTCGTTGCTCACTTCCACACTCTTGAATGAAGCGAAGTTTGGTTACAACAGCGCGTACTCGCGAATTAATGGTATCGCTCCAACTTTCAATGGAATTGATTTTTCGAACCTGAGTATCAATATCGCAGGTAGCGTCGCTGGTTTCGCGCTTCCTGGCCAGGGCGCAAATGCCGGAGTTGCAACGCCCGGTGGATTGGTGCGAGCGAACAGCGCTACAAACGGTCGAGGCCAACCTTACACACCTTACTCGCTGTCGTTCATCGACTCCCTCAGTTGGACAAAAGGAAATCACATTTTCAAGTTCGGAGGTGAGGTACGGGCGATCCGTCTGTACACCGACAGACAGGGCGGTATTACTTACACGTACTCGAACATCAACTCTTTCCTTGCCAACACCGCTCAGTCAGTTCAGTTTTTGGGAGACGTTAGTGCCCCGTCACCATTCAATGGAGGTGCGACCGGACAACGTTTTGCGAAGCAGGAGTATTACGTCAGCTATGCACAGGATGAGTGGAAGCTGACTCCCGCGCTCACGTTGAATTACGGTCTGCGATATGAGTACTACACGCCGCTTCGCGAAGATAGAGACCTGCAAGTGTTGTTTGACATCAATACGGGCCAATTGCGTGACCCGAGTCAGGACGCGTTTAAATCATCGAAGCATAACTTCGGACCGCGAGTCGCTCTTGCCTGGACGCCGAATCCTGACGGCAAAAGTCTATTCAGTGGAGGCCACACCGTTTTAAGGGGCGGCTTCGGTATCTACTATGGACCGGGCCAAACTGAAGATCAGATACAGCCAATTGAAAGTGATCGCATCAGCTCGACATTGAGCAATGTAGGCAATGCCTTCCCACAGAACCCGGCACTCCTAATTGCTAACTTTATCTCGAATCCAAACAATCGCGCATATCAACCGCGTGCTTACGCAAATGAGTACACGATCCCTGAGCGCGTGTTTCAGTACAGCTTTTCGTGGCAGCAGGAATTACCCAGTAAGCTCGTGCTAACGACTGCGTTTGTCGGTTCGCAAGGACGAAACCTGTTCTTGCGTAGCGTCGCCAACCGAATTCTTCCCGGCCAGACGGTGATCTCGGATGGAACGGCGCTGCCCACCGGCTTTGGAGTTATAAACAGAACTAATGCGTCAGGGCAGGTCATTGCTGTCAATACCATTCGTGAATTCTCTATCGTTTCGGGAACCTCATCAGTGCAAAACCCATTTGCCGAGGTTGATTACAAGACAAGTGGAGGCGAGGACTCTTACCGAGCGTTACAAATGTCACTCAGCCGGCGCTTGCAAACCGGACTGACATTGAACGCGCAATACACATTGGCTCGCAGCTTTGGCAATACAGCCGGATCTAACGAGGCACGCACGGCGGCTAACAATGCGCGAGCGATCTCAGACTTCGACTACGACAACGGCTACAACAACTTTGACGTTCGTCACAGTTTCAACCTAAGTGCGATTTACGAATTGCCTTTCGGAAGCAGCAAGTCACACGATCTTGGTAGTGTCGGAAACGCGATTCTCGGGAACTGGGAAATTGGAACGATATTTAATACTCGCTCAGGATTGCCGCTCGAAATCGGCATCGTCCGTCCTGACGTTGTAATTCAATGCGTCGCTGCAAGTGGATGTGTGGTACCCACGGGAGCGGGCGGAGTTACGACGACGTTTGCCAATGGCTTCGTTGCTCAATTGCCGGGCACCATCAACGCCGCTAATCCGCTTCCGCCCGGCTTCATCGCCATGGTGAACACGCCCGGTGGCGGTGCGTCCCGAAATGTGCGTCGGCCAAACTTCATTTCTGGCGTGAATCCGTACCTCAACAACGATCGCAACCTTTTGAATCCAGCGGCATTCACCGCGCCACTGCCAGGTACTTTTGGTGACGTTCCGCGGAACGCGCTGCGCGGACCAGACTTCCGTCAGTTTGATCTGATTCTCAACAAGAGATTCCGCTTCGGTGAATCGAGAAGTCTCGAGTTCCGCACGGAGATCTTCAATCTATTCAACCGCACGAATTTCGATATTCCTGGCTCGCGTTTGAATCTCGCGTTGCCGACAGTTGCGGTTGCGAACGGTGTATTTACATTCAGTAATGGAAACTCTTCTGCCGGTCAGCCCGGGCAACCGTACACGCAGAGCCAGGCAGGTCAAACCTTTGGACTGCTTCGACAAACTGTGGTCCGCGATGTTGGCCTGGGTACGAGTCGTCAAATTCAATTTGCTTTGCGATTTAACTTCTAGGCTAAATGGCGTCCGGTATCTCGGTCCTCCACCCCGATGCCGGACGTCATCGATTTTCAACTGGAGTATGTGATCGGTCATGTCGACAACGGAAACATTGATGACACAGAGCAATGCGGCGCATTCCGGCGACGTGTACGATGATGGTTATTTGCGTGTGGAGCACGACAACTATTACGTGGCATGCAATGGGACTCCGATCAAATTACCGCGCACCGAGTTCTTGATCTTCTCCCGGTTAGCGCGCACGCCGGATCGAATAGTCACGGCTGAGACACTGTGGACGTCCGTTTGGGGTAGCGATAAACCACTTAACTCCGAGAGTCTGCATGTTTATATCTATCGATTGCGAGTAAAGCTGGCGTCGTATGGTCTTCAGATCGACACAATGGTCAATGTCGGTTACCGCCTAATCACCATTTCCGCACGATGACAGCTCTGTTAACAGAGAGTTCAGGTGGAGTTCAGTTCAATGTAACACCGACTCTCTAGATTGAGTCCATTCGCTCTGCCCGATTTCAACGCAAAACCCCAGGAGAACACTATGTCTGTTCGTATGCGACGATGCCTGCTTTTCGCCTGCCTCGCAGGATTGGTTTCCAGTTTGGCGTTTACTTCTTGTCGGCCGGGAGGCAGCAGCGGCGAACAGGTCGTAAAGCTCCAAGGAGCGGGGGCGACGTTTCCGAATCCTTTGTATCAAAAGTGGCTCAGTGAGTATTCGAAACTACATTCGAATGTCCAAATTGATTATCAATCCGTTGGGTCGGGCGCGGGAATTAAACAGATCCAGGCGCAGACGGTAGATTTCGGAGCGTCCGACGCACCGATGAAGGATGCAGATCTCAAGGCTGCGCCCGGCGAGATCTTACATATCCCGACCGTTCTTGGTGCTGTGGTTATCACTTACAACCTTGCCGGGGTCAAACAACCGCTGAAGTTTTCTGGCGAAGTGGTTGCAGATATCTTCCTCGGAAAAATCAAGAAGTGGAACGATCCAAAGATCACGGCTGACAATGCCGGAGTGTCATTACCAGCGACAGACATCACAGTTGTTCATCGATCAGATGGAAGTGGCACTTCAGCCGTGTTTACTGATTACCTGTCAAAGATAAGTCCTGAATGGAAAGAAAAGGTTGGAAGCGGCGTATCGCCGAGTTGGCCTGTTGGTCTTGGCCAAAAAGGAAATGAAGGCGTAACAGGACAGGTAAAGAACACGCCGAACACGTTGGGTTATGTTGAGCTCGCGTACGCTATTCAAAACAACCTTCCAGTCGCTCACATCAAGAACAGCGCCGGTAGTTTCATCGAACCATCAATCGATGCAGTAACTGCAGCCGCCGCCGCATCGGCCGGCAACACGCCTGAAGACCTGCGAGTTTCTATTACGAACGCGCAAGGCGCTGCGGCATATCCCATCTCGAGTTATACGTACATTCTTCTTTACAAGAACCAAAAGGATGCAGCTAAGGGCAAGGTGGTTGTTGACTTTGTCTGGTGGGGAATTCACGACGGTGAGAAGTATGCGCCGACCCTTCACTATGCTCCGTTGCCCGCTGACATCGTTAAGCGTGCGGAAGCGAAGCTCAAGTTGGTTACCGCTAACGGTGCTCCACTGCTATCAACATGAGTGCTCGCGTCGACACGAATCCCAGCCGGTTTGGAGGTTTTGGTACCTGGCGTAAGGCCTTGTCGCCTACAGGTAATACCGGAGATGCGATCTTTCGGGTGTTGATTAGTTTGGTCGCATTGTTCGTGCTGGCGATCGTGATCGCGATGGTCTGGGCCTTGGGCTCCGATTCCATGATGTCGATTCGACGCTTTGGTTTCACATTTCTCACCAGCAGTCATTGGAATCCGATTAAAGGCGAGTTTGGCGCACTGCCGTTCGTTTACGGCACAGTGATGTCGTCGCTGATTGCGCTTCTTATCAGCGTTCCTTTGTCGCTGGGGATCGCTGTGTTCCTCGTCGAGCAGGCGCCGCACTTCATTGCACGGCCAATTGGGTTTTTAGTCGAGCTATTGGCGGCTATTCCTTCAGTAGTCTATGGGGTCTGGGGCATCTTCGTACTCGCGCCATTTATACGAGTTTATCTTGGCCCACCTTTATTGCGGTTGTTTGGTTGGACGCCGCTGTTTCGTGGACCAGTGACGGGAATTGGCCTGCTAACAGGAGGAATCATACTCGCCATCATGGTGACGCCAATCATCTCCGCTGTAGTGCGGGATGTATTGGCGGCTGTCCCCGGCTCACAACGCGAAGCAGCACTCGCCCTTGGCGCTACAAAGTGGGAAATGATCCGTGTCGTGCTTGTTAACGGAGCACCCGGCATCGCGGGGGCGGTGATTCTCGGTTTAGGAAGGGCACTTGGCGAAACGATGGCGGTGACGATGGTCATTGGTAATCGTCCGGAAATCAGCCTCTCGTTGTTTGACCCGTCGTACACCATCGCTTCAGCGATTGCAAACGAGTTTACCGAGGCTACAGACGACCTTTACCTCAGTTCCCTGGTAGAGCTCGGACTAATACTCTTTCTTGTGACGTTCATTGTTAATGGCATTGCCAGAGTGTTGGTGTGGAACGTGACACGTAAGACCGGCGGAGTTGGAAGGGCGGCGTAATGGCAGGGGCACGTTCAGATCGCATGCGCAAATCTGTTAGCGCCGTGATGACAACCGCGACTGGCGTATGCACGCTTGTCGCGGTTGGGATTCTGGTCGTAATTCTGTCCTACATTGTCTGGCAAGGAATCGGGTCACTCAATTTTCGTTTCTTGATGGATACTCCTAAGCCCGTGGGTGAAGGCGGGGGAATCGGAAACGCCATTCTCGGTTCTTTGGTCTTGCTTGCGGTTTCCTCGGCCTTTGGCCTGCCGTTAGGTATCGCTGTTGGAATCTATCTCTCGGAGGTCGGGCGAGGTCGTCTCGCGGGAGCCGTGCGGTTCATCGTCGATACCCTGACCGGAATCCCGTCAATCGTGACAGGAGTTTTTGTCTACGCAATTGTTGTGTTGCCGATGAAGCACTTTTCCGCTTTCGCTGGTGGAGTTGCTCTGGCGTTAATCATGGTGCCTATCGTGGCGAGAACGACAGAAGAGATGTTGAAGCTCGTCCCGCACAGTTTGCGCGAGGGAGCTTTAGCTCTCGGGGCGCCTCAATGGCGGGTGGTTCTCGGCGTCGTTGTACCCGCTGCCGCGTCGGGAATTGCGACCGGTGCAATGCTTGCGATTGCACGTGTCTCGGGCGAGACCGCGCCCCTCTTGTTTACTGCGTTTGGTAGCAGATTCTTCAACTACGATTTGAATCAACCAATCGCTTCGTTGACCGTGCAAATCTACAACTACGCAATTTCACCGTACGACGAATGGCATGCCCAAGCCTGGGCCGCCACATTGGTGCTGATGACGTTGATTCTCGGAATCAATATCATCGTCCGATTCTTGACTCGTAAGAGAGTGTGAACGTGGTTTCAGCCAAGATGCGAGTTCAAACAGCTACACCACGAATTGAAGTGCCAGAACGTGCTCGGGACAATGGCTCAACGTCGAAGGGCACAGAGGCGAAGGTGTCTGTTCGGAATCTAAACTTCTACTACGGTCGCAATCAGGCGCTGCACAACATCTCAGTCGATATTCCGGAACGGATGGTGATGGCGTTTATAGGCCCTTCCGGCTGCGGGAAATCGACATTCCTTCGCACGCTCAATCGAATGAATGATGTTATTCCGCATACTCGTGTTGACGGACAGGTGATGATCGATAATCACGATATCTATACACCGGGTACGGATGTCGTCGAGTTGCGGCGGCGTGTAGGAATGGTTTTCCAGAAGTCGAATCCTTTTCCAAAATCGGTTTTCGACAACGTGGCTTATGGCCTGCGAATCAACCGGATAACGAAAAATTCGAGTGAGTTAGCTCAGCGGGTTGAAGAAGCGTTGCAGGACGCCGCCTTATGGACCGAAGTCAAAGACAGATTAAAGAGCTCTGCGCTCAGCCTATCTGGCGGGCAACAGCAACGGCTGTGTATCGCGCGGGCGCTGGCCATTCGTCCTGAGGTACTATTGATGGACGAACCTGCGTCTGCGTTGGATCCGATTGCAACGTCGAAGATCGAGGAACTGATATTTGATTTGAAGAAGCAATACACGATCGTAATAGTCACTCATAACATGCAACAGGCAGCACGAGTGTCAGACCGAACAGCATTCTTCTTGCTGGGAAAACTGATAGAAGTAAATGCAACAGAGAAGATGTTCACGGCGCCGGATGAGAAATTGACGGAGGACTATATAACGGGAAGATTTGGATGATCAAAGTACAAAGTAACAAAGTAGAAGACACAAAGCACTGAAGGTAATTGACAGACGCAATGGATACACACCGCCATCTTGACGACGAATTAAATGAACTGCGAGACAGGGTCCTCCTGCTCGGTGGTGAGACGGAGCAGGCGCTTAAAGGCGCAATGCGTGCCCTCGAGGAGCGCGATACCGAAGTGGCCCGGCAGGTGCTCGATAACGACGATCGGATCGACTTACTTGAAGTGGAGATCGACAGGCAATGTATTGATATTATCGCCCTGCGCCAACCAGCCGCACGCGATCTGCGCTTCGTCATCTCCGTTGCCAAAATGGCGCCTGTGCTCGAACGTATCGCTGACCACGCCTGTAACATCGCTCGTACAGCAATCGACCTCAATAACGAGCCGCAGATGAAGCCAGTCCCTGACCTCGGTCGCATGGCCTCACACGCCCTGACGATGCTCCACGCAGCGCTCGATGCTTTTACGTCGTCAGATGCAATCGCCGCACGCGAAGTTATTACGAGCGATAGTGAAATCAACAATCTTTACAACCACATTTTCCACCGTCTAATCGAGCTGATGGTGAGCGAACCCGAGACAGCAACGCGCGACGCGAGGCTGCTCTTCGTCGCCAAGCACCTCGAAAGAATCGGCGATTACGTCACGGACATTTGTGAGCTGACCGTTTACATGGCGGAAGCCGCATTCATCAAGCACTATCACCAACGCGCCAACCTATGAACCGTCCCATTTTGATCATCGAGGACGACGCTGACATTGCCGAAAGTCTGAAATACAACTTCGAGCGTGAGGGGCTATCGGCCTTGATTGCGCCCACGGGAGAAGCTGGTCTTTCAGCCGCACTCAATGAACGCGAACCTCCTCGTTTGATCATTCTGGATCTAATGCTGCCAGGTATGACAGGAAGTGAGTTGTGTCGTCGTTTGCGAAGGGAGCCTGCGACACGACGCACGCCGATAATAATGCTCACGGCCAAAGCGTCTGAATCCGATCGCGTCGCAGGTTTAGACCTTGGAGCGGATGATTACATAACTAAACCATTCTCTGTTCGCGAACTTCTCGCTCGCGTAAGGGCGGTGATGCGCCGTGCTGATGAGACGCTGAGCAAGAGTTATGAGGACGACCATCTGCTTATCGACTTCGACGATATTCGAGTTGTTTGCGATGGCACGAAGGTGAAGTTAACAAACAAAGAGTTCACACTCTTGTCAGTACTTGCAAAGAGTCCAGATCGTGTCGTTACGCGACAGCAACTCCTCGACAGCGTTTGGGGCTACAGTTATTACGGCGACGCGCGTACACTCGACGTACACATCCGCCGGCTGCGACAAAAACTTGATAAGTGCGGCGGTTGCATTGAAACTGTTGTTGGCGTGGGTTACAGGTTTGTCGGCTGTGCGAAAGAACAGGTTGCCGGCGGCACTAGTTTATGACGGTGAGTCTTCGTGCGTAAGCGTCAGATATTTCTGATAACTGGTTGGACGGTTCTCACAGTTGTATTTCTTCTTATTCCCTCATCGACTCCGCGACTAATCTTTGCTGTTCTCACCGCACTTACCGCTCTCTTAGCGATTTTCATTTCAAATAGAAAAGAGAGACTCGGCGAAACGGTAAACACGCAGCTGGAGAAAACTGAGCGCGTCTCATTTCCAATCGACTCATTGTTTGAAGCAACAATCGATAGCATGCATGAGGGCTTACTTGTTGTAGACCGAGACATGCGTGTGGTTGCGTCGAACCCAGTAGCTTATCGATTGTTCGGCACAACTCCACGCGTAGTAAATCAGCAACGACTGACTGAATTAACTCGGAATCCGGAAATCTATAAGGCTTTTCTCGATGCACTTCGCGGGGTTGAGCGCAGCAGTGTAAAAGTGGATACCGTTGGCCCCGAACGTTTGGTGTTTGAGCTTCGCGTTACGCCGTTGCCCAGCGAGAACGGGAGTGGACCAAATGGTGCGCTCGGCGTGTTTATCGACATCACGCGTACCGAACACCTCGAGTCGGTGCGGCAAGAGTTTCTGTCAAACGTTTCCCATGAATTGCGAACGCCGTTGACGTCAATTCTCGCATTTGTTGAGACACTTGAAACGGGCGCACTCGAAGATCCGGAAAGCAGTCGCCGTTTCCTCAGCATCATTCGTAAGAATGCGTCAAGAATGCACGGCCTCGTGGATGAGTTACTTGAGCTGACAGCAATTGAAGGTGGGAACGTCCGGTTGCGAGTGGCGGAAGTTGATCTTCAGCCGCTTGTCGATGAAAGCATCGCATCTCTGGCAGCTAAGGCCGACGCACTTGGAATTCGAATTCATAATCAGGTACCGGAGCATATAAAGGTTTATGCGGATGCGCGTCGGCTTGAGCGGATGCTCATGAACCTTATCGATAATGGCATCAAGTTCAATAAGCCAAGCGGACAAGTGACGATAAAACACGAATCGGGTAGTCGCGACAGAATTATCGTTGAGGACAATGGTGACGGAATTCCGCAGCATCACTTGGAACGGCTGTTTGAACGTTTCTACCGAGTCGATCGCGCCCGTTCCAGTGACAACATGGGGGGTACCGGATTAGGACTGGCCATTGTGAAGCATCTGGCGTTGTTGCACGGAGGGGAAGTTACCGTAGCTTCGGAACTGGAAAAGGGCACCTCCTTTACGATTCACCTTCCTCATCCGCGGGAGGAATAGGGAACGCGGGCGGCCCGCAGAGCCGCATCCCTTGGCCATGCTATGACTTGGAAAATGCCGAATTCCAAGGGGTCTTTCTTGTATTTTCGTTGCGGCAAACGGTAGGGCAAAATGACCGCGGTTTTCCCGTCAAAGGTGTTGTAAGGCCTCTCGGGCCTTTGAGATAATAACTGCCGAGATCAACCAACCATCCTCAGAGACACGGTCTCGCTCCAACCTCGACAGCCCCATGAAATTCCTCAGGTAGCTGCTAAGGGCCTTCGAGCCTTTGTGCGGTAATTTGCCGATCCGGAGCGAATACAGACAGCGCTCATCGTCGAAAGGAGTTTGTTATGAGACACAGGGCGGTGCGTTATGCTGCCACGACGTTGCGACAAGTCTGCCAGGCAACTATAAAAGTGGCCACCATACTTTTAGTGTTTGCAGTGTGTCTGATGTTTACGATGCGATATCTGGGAGTTCAGGTTCCTAGCGCCGGTCAAGTGTGGAGGGACGTCACAGAGATCCGCATCTTTTGATGGCTGAACTCTTGCTCAGTACCGTTTGCGATAGCAGACACCGTATGGTCGCTATCGCAAGCGGTATTAATTAAACCTCTTTCAAACGTCAGAAGGTAAACGCTATCTGTTGTTGGAGTCGATACGTACGTGGTGTAAACGATCCAAGCGGTACGAAGAAGCTTGGAAACTGTCCGCTGCTTCGAAGCGAGTTCTGAATAAAGAACAAGCTCTGAAATGTTACCTTCTTCGCGATTCCATATTCGAAGCGGAAGTGGTTAGTGCGAATGTTAACGCCGGTGTTAGTTCCAAGATCGTCGTCCGTGACCTGAGAAATCATTGAATTAGCTCCTTTGATCGCGAACACGTACAGGAACGACGTATCACCTTTCTTCGTTATTTGACCTATCTGCAAAGCTGTCAGCATCGCATCGCGCTCGTTGATGCCCGTGGCCACATTTCGTGCCAGCTGTACGTTGAACAGTAGCGGATAGCTGTGATTTCCAACCTTCCAACCGGTGTAATTCAAACGGTAAGTAAACCGAGCTACGTGGAAACCCGAGGCCGTATAAATGGCGCCTCCTGGAGTCGTCGTCGCGTTACCGGTACCGGGAAGCGGCCCGGAAAGAGCGATACCGATACCAGGCTGCACGAGTAGAGCTACTCCGTCGCTTGCCGAGGCGAGCTGGATTTGGTTCGGGTGCTGATAGATTTGTATGTCGCCTCCGAATTGATCCGACCACTTTTCATTAAATTTTTGATTCACCAGAAGTCCCTGATGGAACAACATCGCTGAACGGCCAGTTGTGCCTATAACTTCTCCCGCTCGGGCCAACGGACTCCCGGGAGCGATAATGGCAACATTCGGAGTGCTGAGAATATATTGACCAGCTCGCAAATCGAGGTTGGAAACGTAAGCAGCGTTCTTTTGAAAACGCCATACATACTTTTCGTTAAATCCGTTGAAGCGGATATCGTCGTCCAGGATAAATCGAGAGTTATCGGCGAATATACTTTGCACACGCCCACCTTGCAGCGTTACCGATTTTGTGGGTCGGTATTCCATCCAAGCCTCGGTGATGGCAAACGGTGCGTGCACAGTCATCGAAGTGAAATCCTGGTTTGTCGATAATTGATTGTTGAGAGGGCCGGTCGCGAATTGCGCGTGGAAGTTTAAGTTCGGATAGAGGTCAGTATCGAGGTTCAATCGAAAGCGATAACGAGCTCGCGCATTCTGCGAATGTTCTAACGGTGGGTCAGGTGGCTTGCTTGCGCTTCGAAAGATTCCATCGAATCGTAAACGAAAGTCTCCACTAACTCTGAATGGACCGAGCTTGAGCACTTGGCTTTCTACTTTGGCGAGTCGCTGTTCCAAAGCCGGCGTTTGAGGTTCAGGGGCTTCGGGCGATGCTGGTGCAGCAATTTTTTCCGAACCAATTGCTGCACTTCCGGCAGAATTGAGAGCTGCCGCCGATGGCTTATCCAGTTTTTCGAGCAGCGCCTGAATGGCGAGCTGTTGCTGGTTTAATGTGCGCTGTAGTTCCTCAAGTTTGCTGTTCTGCTTTTCCAATTCAGCCTCAAGCTGACGCACGCGCTCAACCACCAACGATTCGTCGCTGGAAGGCATTTTGGTGGTGACTGTCGCCGTGTCCTGCGCATTCAAGGCGGTTGGCGCTAAGAGAAGAAGGCAAGCGGTAACTAACAAACGGACGGAAAACAAACTTTCTCGAGTGCTCGGCAGGTTCATGTTTCGACTCCGTGGTTGTTTTTGTTTTGGCGAGCTTTCGGTTTAAGAACGGCGTAGCATATGTCGACGGTCTTAATTCAATCTTGCCGTGAAGTTACATTGATGTGAACAGAGTTGGCGAAAATGAGTGCGTTGACAACATTCTTGACCGCCGCTTACTATGCTTGTGTTTAGAGTGTTTTCCCTGGCTCTCCTCCGAGAGAACATGCTTCTTCAGGAAGTAACGAATACAGCTCAACGAACGATCGGCAGCCCAATTACAGCGTATTGGCCTGTAATGATCTTTTTTGCTGTCGCCATCGTGTTCCCTGTTCTGCCGGTGATTCTCGGTAGGTTTCTGCGCCCAATCAAGTACGAAAAGGCGAAAATGCGTCCGTATGAGTGCGGGATCGATCCTACCACTGAAGCCCACGAGCGATTTAACGTCAGGTACTACATCGTTGCCATGTTGTTCTTAATCTTCGATGTGGAAACGATTTTCCTGTTGCCATGGGCCATCATCTTTATGGGCGACGACTTCTCGTTTACTAAGTTTGCGTTGATTGAGATGTTCGTTTTCATCGGTATTTTGGTTGTGGGTTATTATTACGCGTGGCGCAAGGGCGCGCTGGAGTGGGCGTGAGAGCATTGCCGATTGCCAATTGTCGATTGCCGATTAAAAAAAAGACGAAGAATCAGAGTTAATGGCAATCACTTACCCGCGCTGAACGTTTGGCAATCGGCAATTGGCAATGACCAAATGATCTAATGATCTATGGCTGAACACGAAGAAGGATTTGTTTTAACCACCGTCGACTCGATCATAAATTCGCTTCGACGTACGGTAGGTGCTAAGACGGTTGATATCGCCGCACCCGTTGTGAACTGGGCGCGTAAGTCTGCACTTTGGCCGATGACCTTTGGTCTCGCTTGTTGCGCGATTGAAATGATTGCCACAGGTGGAGGACGGTTTGATATCGACAGGTTTGGCGCAGGTGTGTTTCGGCCCAGTCCGCGACAAAGTGACCTAATTATCATCGCCGGAACGGTGACCCTGAAAATGGGACCGGTGGTTCGCAGAGTTTACGATCAAATGCCGGAACCAAAATGGGCAATCGCAATGGGAGCCTGCGCCTCAACCGGGGGCCCGTTTGACTCTTACTCGACGATGCAGGGCGTCGATCGGTGCATACCTGTGGACGTTTACATTCCTGGTTGTCCTCCACGACCCGAAGCATTGCTTTACGGCTTGATGCGTTTGCAAGACATCATCATGCGCGAGGCCCCCTCGGCTTACATTTTCGAATCTGACGGTACAGTTCATCGTCAGCGACAGTTTGAAGATGAAGAAGCGGCTTAGTTCCCACCAGCCGTTTCAGATTTATCGTCACGTACACGTTAAATGCTCCCACCCCAACTTCAGGGGTAGCGAATCGTCAAAAGGAGAGTTATGACTCCATCCATCCTCATTCCGGAATCACCATTGGAGTATGTTCCAGAGAGCTCACCTCCCTGGGTGTGGTTGGGGTTCATGTTCGTGTTTGCATTTCTTATGCTTGAAACTTTGATGGTGGTTTTCCAACTTGACGAACAACAGATAACGGCTGGTCTCACATTAATCGCAATCGCCGGCTTCGTTTACTGGCTGGTGTGCGTCCACCGTTTCCATAAGATTCTTGCAGAACTTACACACGGGCATTACCCAATCTCGGGCGCCGAAGCAGTCGGAAAACACTTTATTCCATTCTATAACTTGTATTGGGTATTCAACTGGCCCAATGTAATGTCCGGTTACATCAACGAACGAGGCCGAGTTCACATGATGTCAGGTCGCTTGATCGGGCTGTTTATTCTGCTCGCGCTGCTCTTGCGGTACCTGGACGGTGGAGTCGGACTCCTGATGCTGTTTGCAGTCACCATCTACGTCTCGGCCAAACTCAAGCAACATGTGCGAGTACTTAAGTCTGGTTTGCCGGAGAATCTGCCCCCGTTGCCGGATCCGAGAATATTCGGATCGCCGGCCGAAACTACATCGAACCCGCCCGCCCGGTTGCCGATTGAAAACTGAGAAGAAATAGTTCGCTAAGCGGAGGACTAAATGAAAAACTATCAAGTTAAGTTAATTGCGTTGGTGATCGTCCTACTCGGCTTGCAGTCGTTTGCGATAGCGCAGACGAAACCAGCATTACGAAAGAAGACGACAACTCGAAAATCAGTCCGGTTAGTACCCGTCGGTACGGATTTGAAGGTTCGAATTGATGACACGCTTTCCAGTAAGAATTCACGCGTTGGCGATCGCTTTAGAGCGACGGTTATCAATCCAAGTCGCTTCGACGAGGCCAGGCTTTCCGGTCACATCAGTTCGATTCAGAAATCTGGAAAGGTCAAAGGTCGGACCAGCATGAATCTCGCTTTTGATTCCATTGAACTGCGCGATGGTCGGAAAGGACCATTACACGGATACGTGACGAAGATTTATGGCGAAGGCTCCGGCCGGGCCGATAGCGAAGGTGGAGTGGAATCTGGCAGTAGAACGAAACAGACAGTCAAGCGTGCTGGTATTGGCGCAACCGTTGGCGGAATCATCGGCGGTATTGCTGGCGGCGGCAAGGGAGCAGCCATCGGATTGATCGTTGGCGGCGCAGGCGGCGCCGGCTCACTCGCAATCAAAGGAAGCAAAGAACTGAAAATTGAGTCAGGCACGGAGATGTTGGTTCATGTGACGCAGTAAGCGCAGGCGCAGGAGCACCAGCCAGGAGCAGACGTATACCGCTCCATCTTTGCTCTGCCCTCTATGGTTTGACTTTGGCTGCGAATAAGGCGCAAGGAATCCTACACGGGTTCTTTGCGTCTTTTTGTATTGATGAGCAATTTGCGAAAGCATTAGTCGCTTAAGCCGGCGAGGACGTAGCGCAAGGTTGCGATC
>DATBSH010000272.1:0-3769 GCA_036559885.1 Pyrinomonadaceae bacterium | reverse complement strand
TGGTATGAAGGCAGCGCAAGCAATGAAGCTTGTCTCAATACCTGCCATTTCTGTTCACCAGTCAACCATCCACTAAACAGCACCCGTTTGTTGCCGTTTGCTCGAGCGACTCGGTTTTGCAGCAGTCGTACATAATCCACTTCGCCACTTCCGGCGATTACGAGTCGCCAGTTTCGCAAATCGTCGGTGGCCGTAGCGGCCAGAAATGCATCGATCAGAACATCCAGGCCTTTCTTCGCATGCAATCTCGACATGACTAAGACGTAAGGACTTCCATTGACTTCGGGAACTACTGAGAGTTGGCCATTCGGCGATGTCTGCACGGCAACGTCCAATTCAATCGCTAAAGGTATTACTTTCCCGTTGTTCAATCTGAAGGTACGCTCAACCGATTCCTGCTCAGCTAACGTCGTATAGTGAACAGCCGTCGCGTCGCGCAACATCTTTTCACCGCGAAACTGCCAAAACAGCTGCTTGCGCAGTTTCTTTTGTTTCATACTCCACGGTTCGAGAGTTCCGAGTGGGCGTATGATGTATGGCACGCCGCTCTTGAGACAGGCTCGTGCCGCTGCTACACACGCATGATTGAAAACAGCGTGGATGTGCACGAGATCAAATTGCCGCACACTCTCATTCAGCCATGCCGACATGGGCCTCGAGAATTTAAAGGACTTCCCAAGCTGGGAGGGAAAGAAAATTGTGGGTATGTCTTCGTAGTCCACGACGGTATTTCTCGTCGGGGCGTTGTCCATATCGGCGTCGGTTGTCGCCACCAGAACATCGACCTCGCGAAACTTGAGCGCACGACACATCGGAATGATGGCCTGCGCAGGTCCACCTGAGCTCGCCGCCAGGGAAGGAATGACATGGAGGATTTTCATCGTGTCTGTGGTTACCCACTCACACCATTAACTTCACACCACTTTGCCAGAACGTATAGAGACCATGGTCTGGACCAACCCACACTGGATGGTGACTTCACAAACCGATTCCAAATTTCAACAACCAATTCGCGATTTAGACAGATACGGTTCAGCCACGTCGAATCGCACAGAACGGAGGACACCTCATTCCGCAAACCTGACTGCATCCACCTTTCAAACGGGAGCGTAAAGCCCATCTTTCGTCGGGCGAGAAAAGCACCCGGCAACAGATCTCCCAACGCGGCCGCCAGCAAAGGCTTCGGAGTCTGCGGAGGTCCGCCGTTAAGCTTCATTTGCCCGGGAACTGATAACGCGAAGCCGACAACGTCTACGTCCACAAAAGGCACGCGAACTTCCAGTGAGTGCGCCATGCTCATGCTGTCAGTGTCGCGCAGCAACGTGTTGGCCATGTACCCTTCCAGTTCGAGTACCGACATGTCGTTGATTGGATCGGACGACAAATGAACGCGAACTGCGCTCGGCACGTACGTGTCACCGACAAGCGCGCCTACAGCATTAGGATCAAAAAGCTGTCGACTAATTCGGTATACGTCCTCGGGCGTACCTTCGGACGCAGCAAGTTGCCAGAACTTGCTTCGTTTCACGGAACCGTTAACCCTGAACTTCCTTGCTGCCACTTTAAGGGCCAGTTTTGTGATCGGAGACGCCGCGTTGATTTGCATCGCCCTTCTGAAACTCGGATAGCCCGCGAAGATTTCATCGCCACCCAATCCTGAGAGTGCAACCGTTACTTCGGCTGCTTTTACTGCTTTGGAAACGACATACGTATTCACACCGTCCATCGATGGCTGATCAAAGCTCCGAATAGCGTCCGGCAGTTCGAGCAGTAGCTGATCTTCTTTAAGGAGAATCTCGCGATGACATGTTTGAAACCGATCCGCCACCAAACGTGAGTGCGGCGCCTCACTGAGACTGTCGTCATCAAATACAACGCTGAAAGTGTTCGGTCGGTCATTGCTGATCCTGCTCATCAGGGCCACCAGCGCAGTCGAATCCATGCCGCCCGACAGGAACACCCCCAGCGGCACGTCGCTAACAAGATGTGCTCGCACTGAGGCTTCCAGTTTCTGCCTGAGCAAGTCAGCCGCCTGACCTCGTGTTTGGAAAGATCCCGCATCATCTCGTTTTTTGACCAAGTGTTTGATTGAAACTGGTTTCATGTGCCAGGTGTTTTCCGACGCACGAAACACGAGACATTCTCCCGGCATTACTGACTTCACTTCATCAACAACCGTCAGAGGTGCTTGAGCTGATCCGTAGCTCAGATACGAAGCCACTCCATGCGGATTCAGACGTCGAGGAACTAGCCCACTTGCGAGCAACGCTCGGATTTCAGATGCGAACACGAGCTGGGTTGAATCTGCTTCTGCAGACAGGAAGTAGTAGAGAGGTTTGATACCAAACGTATCCCGCGCCAGGATTAATTCGGCTTTGATTGGATCCCAAACCGCGAGCGCAAACATTCCGCGCAAGCGCTTGAATCCATCGAGTCCCCATTTTCTATAGGCACGCAGCACGACTTCCGTGTCCGTCATCGAACACCACGGCCCAAACTGGTTGCCGATTTCTCGTCTGAGTTCCTGAAAGTTGTAAGTTTCGCCGTTGTAGGTGAGGCAGATTCCAGTCTCTTCGTCGATCATCGGTTGATGACCGGCCACTGAAGTATCGATGATCGCAAGACGCGTATTACCAATACATACGGACACAAAGCCGGTGGAATTCGTCTTTGACCGGTATTCATAGATGCCGGCGTCGTCGGGTCCACGGTGGTGCAGCGCGGTATTCATGCACGCGACCGCGTTTCTTAATTCCGCATTAGGAAATCCGAATCCGGAGTTAGTTATGATTCCCGAGATACTACACACTTCGGTAATTACGCCTGCCAGTTGGCAACGGCATCGGTCGCGTATTGCAAAAAACGGCGAGCCCCATCTTGCAGCGAGTGTTCACGAACGCTTTCGCGCGCATTCGATGAATATCGCGAGAGTTCGTCCTTAGAAATTGTGGCAGCAGCGAACAGGGCGTTCAGCAAAGCCTTCCGATCACCTGCACTGACCAACCAACCATTATGACTGTTCTTGATGAATTCAAGCGCCGATCCCATTCGGTCCGTGGCAATTACTGGCAGACCAGATGCAAGTCCTTCAGGAACCACTAAGCCCCACCCGTCGTAACGTGATGGAACGCACAGCAAGTCAGCGGCGGCATATTGCGCCGGCAGGTCGTTCCAGTCTTTGAAGCCAATGAACTCGACCTTATCTCGCACAACCGACAACCTCGTCCGCAGATTAGATAGTAG
The DNA here is from genome assembly GCA_036559885.1 of Pyrinomonadaceae bacterium. Classification (GTDB taxonomy): domain Bacteria; phylum Acidobacteriota; class Blastocatellia; order Pyrinomonadales; family Pyrinomonadaceae; genus PSRF01. Next base: position 526 of record DATBSH010000272.1, on the reverse strand, counting down.
TGGTCCATCACCAACTATTCGCAATCGAACGTTTCGCCTCTCACGAGCCAGGTCGTTAAAGCATTCGGCCAGTAAATCAACACCTTTACGTGCAGTGAGTGCACCGGAAAAAAGAAAGACTCGCTCGGGCGCAGGATTGCCGTTGTTGTATCTGTCTACGTGAAAGCGCTTGAGATCGGAAAAGTACGGAAGGTTGCGATAGGCTCGGGTTGCACCAAACTCTCGCTTGTATTGATCGACGGCGAACTGGCCAATCCCCCAAATTGGAGCGGGCGATCGGTGCAACGGTCTTAGTTTCCAGTGCCTAACGATCCGCCCTGCCCATTCGGGTGTTCTCAACGCTGGCCGTTCTCCCCAAAAACACCACGGTCGCTGTTGGGTCGCACGTTGCGTGAGCAGTTGTTCCGCGTTTGGGTGCCGGTAGAAGTTAAAAACTGCGAGATCGGAATCGGCCATTATGCTGCGCGCTGTCGAAAGCTCACTAGGACCGCCATCGAGCATTGTTGAATCATGGTGGATCTTGACT
>DATBSH010000271.1:0-6402 GCA_036559885.1 Pyrinomonadaceae bacterium | reverse complement strand
CAGGTACGTCTGTCCTTCGCCGTGCGGAATCTCGGCGTAGAGGTCCAACGCAGGATCGGCTGTCAGACTCTGTAAGGCCTGACGGTCAGCGCGAAAGGCCGCGACGCTACGCTGCCAATCATCGGGCGCGGACGGAGAGGTTGACTTCGGCCAGTACTCGGCCGGCCATTTTGGAGTCTCGTAGGCTGGATTCCGGCAGAAGTTCAGGATGTCGCGCTGCGTGAGGCGCATGTGCTCCAGCAACTCCCAGGGAGAATAAGGCAGCCCTTCCGGTCTCACACCTTGCAATGACAGAGGGATGCCTTCCACGGCGACATCGAAACTGACGTGGGCGTCCTGCCAATCGAGAAGTTTGATTAGGTGCTCACGAAGCATGTTGCTCTAGTTACTGCCGTGAGTTTCGTAGATTAGATAACAGCGCGCAACCACTTAGGATTAAGCCCGTTGATTATACTGATTCTTAGATTCGCGAAGGGGCATACGCCCTCATTGAAAGCGATTCCTTTAAACCTTAACGAGCACCGCCTTGAATAGCAGAGTTGGCGAGTGCGATCACCTCTGCCTCATCATGCTTCTTGGTCCTGTTATTTACCTTGAACTGAATTGTGTACATAACTCCCTTATCCATCCAATTAATTTGAGGCGGAGCACAAGAAGCGCCGCAAGATCTAGCAGTGTAATAACCGCTGATTCCGTTCACGAGGCGCACTACTCTATCAACTTCATCTCTGGACACCTTTCCGTCACGCTTCGCTTCAAAGTAGCCTACGAAGCAAGCATCACCGCAACCTTCTTTGTAATAAAGCGAGATTTCCCAGCCATCAGATTTGCCTTCACCACCCACAAAATGAATTTCATTTTCATTTACTGAGGACGGCAGCTTACTCGGCAAAAGGATAGGTGCGTTGGCTTGCTTTCTAATCTTCTGAAGCACCGGGCGCAAAATCTTGACCACAGGCGCCGATTTATGCCGACGGGGTTGCTCGCTTCTCGATTGGCACAGAACAAGAACGGGAAGTACTAACATCAATGTCATGACTTTGAATAATTGAGTCATTTTTGATTTGCCTGTCATACAACAGCAATATCCGCGCTCTGATCCAACGAATTCTGATGCCTCGTGTCGGATGTCACATCAACCCGCACCTACAATTTTTCTGAAACGCTCTATAAGTGCGCCACGAAGTTGCTCGACTTCACGCACACTACGTCCAAGCTCTTTAGCATCGGCAGAGACGCGATCTGGTATGACCTCCGAACTTGTTAGAGCTGCTTGAGTCTCTTCATCTCCAGATTCAGACACAAGCTGTTTCATTCTTCTTACCGCTCGGAGGTAATTATTTGACATCTCTCTGTCATAATCATCCAAATACAAAGAGTTTCTCAGAATGTATGAGTTAACATCCAGCACCAGCTTGCGAAATTCTGGTTCACTAACTTCGTCGGTACGAAGTTTTATGTGGACATCTTCAAGCTTTCTCCATAGTTCTTTGTAGGCGGACTGCTTTTCCGTAACATAGGTGCTGGAGCGAGAAACCTCTTGCTGCCGCTTCCATTGGCGATAACCAAAGACGAGGGTAATGATTGTTCCAATTAGAGCAATAGTCGCCGGTATCAGAACTTTGAGAATGTCCATGATTCCGTAGCTCCAGAAGACGTAGCTACATAAAGAAGGAATTATAACGCCGCTATTCGGCGCGGCGACAATTAATCAAGCATTCTGCGAGTCCGCCGCAGGCGCTTGTTCTGTGGGCCTCAGTGGGAAGCATGCTCTTTCAAATAAGTGTAGTAATGCTTTGCCCTCGGATTCTCGGCTTGCTCTTCGATTCGCGACAACCAAGTTCCCAATCCGATCTTACGTGCAAGTTTCGCGTATTGCCGATATTCCCGCGGCAGATAGCGAGTCCCGAGCATCTCTACAACACGTTTCCGGATCCTTTCCTTTTGCTCGTCAGTAAGCGACGCTCGACGTAAGGCTCGAGCGGTATTAGATTTGAGAACCCTGCCAAATGGAAACAACGCGTCTTCCTCGATGAATTCAACCCCCAGCTCGACGCAGGCCGGATCCCCGCCCTCGATACCCTCGATAACGCGATCCATAACTGGATAAATCCATTGCTTGTCATCAGCCGAATGCACTTCAGGGCGGAGATCACGCGGCGTAGTAATACCCAAGCGGCGCGCATACTCTGCATACCGCCTGAGCACTTCATCAACACTCCAGAAGCCAGTTCCGTTGTAGTCGATTACTGTCATCAACAAACAGCGTCGAACGCGCTTGTTGGACGCGTGGCACGCAAACGATACGCTCGAGCCAACTGCAAGAAAGCGTCCGCCTCCTCCCCATTTTCGAAGGCTCGCTTGGGAATCACACGAATTACTACCAACGCTCGCTCCAACCGAGCCCTTGCAAGCGCCTGTTAGCCCGCGGAAATAGCGGCGTCAACCAGCCTGGCAAACTCTTGTGACAGGTTTATAGAGATATTACGGTTGCTCTAGACATTGCTGACTTCTTTTACCCTGTTCGCTCAATCTATCCAGCTCATTCACAACCCTGTCTCTTAACACACCTATCCGCTCCACGTATTCATCATGTAATCTCTCCATCTCCAGGACCACCTTCCTGGCTTCCACCGACGCCTCGCGTCCGTGCGCTCGATCACCAGCACGATGTATCTCCTCCTCTATTCTGGCAAGGGCCTTCTCTGCTTCACCCTTACGGTGATCTAATAGGTGTATCTCATTGTTCAGCCAGTTTAACTCGCTGCCTAATGATGGGGTCTGCCCGCAGCAACCTCCACCTCCTGCATTCAATTCATTGATAGCTCTCTCTAATTTAATTCTGGCAGTGGAATGGCTACAGCCAAGCCTCTGCGCCCTGACTTCGCGACTACATAAGCCAAACCTCTGATAGCCGCCTTCCGGCGAGCGGCAAACTACAGGCAGCATGGACTCGCCTGCCCGTCTGATTCGCTCGTGGGACATATGGCACTTTACGACGCATAAGGCGGCGATCTCCTCACGCAGTGAGCGAACATAGTCGATGGTTTTTTCTGTTTTCATCCTGGTTCAATCAGTGAGCCTTCGTTTTCTGCTCCACTCTTTCCGCGGTCTACGACGTGTTGGGTTGCGCCGAGTGATCAGAAATTCATGGTGAGTCAGTGTCCGACCCCGGATCCCCGTCCCCGTAAGCCAAAAAGTCGAGGATCGCGGCCCTGTGTTCGTCGGTCAGTTGAAACTCGATCCCATCTAAACTCATCCTCACTTTCTTAGCCTGGCCGAGCTTCAAAACGTCTTCCCGACCAGACATGCCCATGTAGATAGATATTTTTCGATCTCTCTTGGAATCTGTGACTGAGAGCGTGAGCTTCCCAAAGGTGATTGGCTTCTCGTCAGCGAGCGCCTTCAACTCTGTGTCTTTGGCTTCGAATAGCGGTTTGGCTATGAACGTGACTGTGACGTATACAACTTTATTGTAAACCGACTTGTAGTGGCCTCCGTAGTAATGTGTGCCAAGCGCGATGTACATAGTTCCGCCGGGCACTTCAGCGACCGGCATCTGCTTGAGCAGCACCTTCGTGCGGTCCTTGGGCGCGTCGTACTCTTTCGTAATGACGCACTCGCGGCAACTGCGCTGAGGCATCTCGACGCCTTGCGCGAAAACCGACTGAGATGCACAAACGCAGAGGAGCACGGGCACTAGAAGAATCTTCATCGGCGTAACCTTTCGCAAGGGGGATACGTGCATAAGTTGGGCCCCAGCATGAGACATTCGACTCAACGCTCTGCTTTTGCCTTCTGCACCTTGACCCACATGGTCCTTGTCTGCCTCTCGTTGAATTCTTCAGGGAAGCCCTGTGTCAAGGTGTAGCCCCGTACCTGATCCACCGGCCCCCAGGCGATAAGCTCGATGTAGGTCCGGGCCGCCCCGAGTATGCCACCTTTCTCATCAAACACCTCCACCCATCCGTCATCTCCATCAGTAGTCACGTAAACCACATAAGTATCTCTTCCTTCAACTTTTATCTTTAAGATAACAGCGCCACCCCAATCATCGCAGTTCTTATAGAAATCGTGAGACTCACGAACGGGATTAGGGAGGCCAATCAGATTTTCAGGGATATGCAGATTTCTTATCCATTTCCCATCCAAGAACTGTTTGTCCGAGTCGCGATCCTCCAGCTCAGCAGCAGCATTAGCTTCCACAAGTTCTCTGTATTCATTTTCAATAAATCTTCTTGCTTCAGATTCTCTAGCGTTCATAGATTCCTGCGAGGTGCGAAGGCTAGCGCGGAAAGTCAGAGTTGGAATAGAGAATTTAGCTTCGGGCTTCTTACCATTTAACTGCGGACTCATCAAAACACGTCGCGTCGATCATGCTGTCGAAGACTCTTGCGGCTTCCTTTGTATTTCCTTGATAGGTAATAGCACCATTTCGGATTGCTATGCGCCGCCACACCTTGCCGTCCGGCAGAGTCCCACGGAACTCATATCCCCATTTTTCACCAGACTTCCACATTCGCTGCGAGAACTCTCGCGACTTTAAGAGATACCCCTCTTCAGGTTCTAATGACGTTGATCCCCACCAATTGATCAGCACCTCAACTTGCCCAGCGATGCGATACCCAAACAGAAAGCCTCCACCTTCAAATCGCCCTTCATCTTTTTGGACCATCACATTCTCAGGAACCGCAACCATGAATCCAACACCAATGCGACTTGATTTATCACTATTTGAGCAAGGAGGAAGCTGCCAGTCGGTGCGAGCGCCGTCCTCCATTATCACGTCGAGGCGCTCCAGCGTTAGGTCAACAATCTTTGTAAGAGGCCGAAGATCGGCGCGATGAAAAAACAGCAGCCGACCATGCGAGGGTATCTTGAAGCACCCGTGGGAGTCCGTCACAACTTCATAACGTTGGGAGCTCGTGGACAATTGCCTGTCACCAAGCTCGATACTTCCCGCAGCCGGAGCATAGGTGAGAATCTTAACGCCCAACAACGGCTTTCCACTTTCAGACTTTACGACTCCACTCAACTCAGTTGCGTAGCACGTTGAGCTTAGAGCGATCGTTACGATTATGAAGATTAACAGTTTCACAGCGATTGAGTTTCAAAAGCAAAGCACGCATGAGGTTGCCCACAAGATCTCGTTAGACAAAGCAGTCTTGTTATGCTGTTTCCGCGACAACCGACATTATCCGCTGACCATACATGCTCGTCTCATTTGCTGGCTCACCGATACCTATGACATGAGATTTCGCCGCTTCCATCGTGCCATGTTTTGCAAGTTCTTCGTCCGTTAGGTGTTTCCTAAGTGTGCCAAACAGCCAATCGGCGAGCGGGAGAAGAAAATTAACGTTCGCCTCCGTATCCACATGATGTATGTAATGATGCTTATCGAGAAAGCAAAACCATGCTTGCGTTTCCATAATTCTATGACTGCCCGGCCGATGGATGGCGTCGTGGACTATTATGAAAAGATTAGAGATAACTATGGTTCCCGAGATTGTGCCTGCAAGAAAAAACACACTCTGCGATGCTAACCGGGCGGGTATCCAAATAAATACTGCTCCCAGAACCATATAAAAAACGAGATGTGCAAAATATGTGGCGGCGTTTCTCCATTTTGAGATTTGAGGATCGTTTACACCGTGCCCAAGTATTGGAATACGCCGAGCTGGACCGCCAGTGACATATCTCCAGGTGGGAAAGTACAAGTGATGATGAGCCAAATGAACTGCGTAGATGCGTCTGAGCAAGCAGAAACTCCGATGATAAACATACCGATGAACTAGCCACTCAATCGGTGAAGCGATGATCGGAGTTACAAGCACACCTGCAACAAACGCAGCAACACTGCCAATGACATTATGAGGTGCCACTCTGGCAAAGAGTGAGACCGTGCTGAAGAACGAAATCAGAAGCAAAGTCATTGTCGCAATACGCGTGTGGTTGAGAGAGCTTTGCTTGGTATTCATTTTTCTTTACTTTCAAATTGATTAAAAGGTGAAGACAGCATAACGCTGCGCTTCAGCGGCGGAGCGCAATCATGCGAGTGAATGTTTGTTTCGTGTAAGCAAGTTATCCACCGCTCGCTTGTTGTTCGGGGGCGGTTTCGGGTTCTTCCTCATCCGCATGGCTCTTTGGTTTCTCGCCGAGCACAACGCGGACGGTGTGAGTTTGCCCGTCCTCAACCAATCGAATTTCGTCGTGCGGTTGTAGGGCTCCATCCAACTCGACAGTTGCGACGCCGCGACTCAAGGCGAGCGGATTTTCGACTCTAATGCGATAGGTGGTGCGGTCGCGCCGGTAGGTGATGTCAAAGTCGCGCCACCAGCGCGGTACACAGGGATCGATCTGCAAAGTCTCACCACGCAACTTGAAACCAAGAATCGACTCGAG
>DATBSH010000270.1:0-7321 GCA_036559885.1 Pyrinomonadaceae bacterium | reverse complement strand
GGTACTTCAATTTCAGCCTCATCTCCCCACCCGAAACTTTTGAGACAACTCAGCCTGCTTAGGTGGAAATTGATTCTCCACCGACCTGAAGTCGGTGGTCTCAACAGGCTTGTGTTGCTTTACTTGGGTTGAAATTGAAGCACCACCGATGTGAAACCGGTGGTCTTTGCTCGTGACGTACGCAGGTAAACCCTTTTAAAAAGCAACCGTCTATCGGTTTCGAGCGTCCGAAATGGACGTTTTTCAGCCGTGTTTGAAAAAGTCAGGCTGGGCGGGCATACTCTCCGGTCTCTTTTTTCAACGTGTCCGTTACGTGTTGGCCTCGAACCGAGCCAACAGCTTTCTGGCAGGTTGAAACATCTAACAAGTTCTTATGAGGGCTTCTTCTGAGATTCAAAAAGTCGTGCACGCTGCACAATTTGCGGTGGTTGCACTCCTGATCCTGGTGGCCGCAAACGTGTCGTTCGCTCAGGATCCCGAAGACGTTGTTCGCACAAACATCTCCCTGGTTCAGCTGAATGTCGGCGTCGTTGATCGTCAGGGCCGTGCTATCACGTCGCTCACCCGCAATGACTTCACTGTCTACGAGGACGGGGTCAAACAGTCGATCCAATCGTTCGAACCGGCGCAAGCACCTTTTAGCCTCGTGCTGTTGCTGGATATGTCAGGTTCAACGATCACCTTTCGTCAACAACTGAAGTTGGCCAGCCAGCGTTTTCTCGACGCGTTAGCGCCCGATGATCGAGTTGCCGTTGTGCAGTTCAATGCGAAGATAAAGTCGCTGACTGGCTTTTCAACCAACCGACTGAAGACTGCTTACGCCATCGAAATCGCTTCGGGCGCTGGTGAGACACATTTTTATGAAGCGCTGCAGTACGCGTTGAGCGAGCTAAACAAAGAGGGCAAGCGACGTAAAGCGATTGTGGTTTTGACAGATGGACTTGATTCGAATCTCCGCAAACACGACCGGCAGACCGTCGCGCAAGCTCAAACAGATGCCGAGGCTTTGGCGGCAATCAAACCGGAGAATAGTCCGGAACTAAACGCGGTGTTAAGAGCAGCTGATCGGCAGGGTGTAACGATTTATCCGTTGGCGCTCCCTTCAGGAGATCCGAAACGACTTCCGATTCCGGGTCCTGACATTACCGGTATATACGCCGCTGCACGCATGCGCATGCAGGCGCTTGCTGAGCGGACCGGTGGCCGCCTGAATGAAATCAATCGACTGGAGAAGATGGCGGAACTGTACCGCGAAGTGGCTGCTGATCTACGGACGCTCTATACGGTGGCTTATCAAGCACCGAGTGATCGGCCAAGTGGAAAGTGGCACGAGATAAAAGTTGAAGTTAATCATCCCGAATTGATAGCCAGAACAAGGCCGGGATATTACGGCAGGTAGGGTCTTTGGTCTTTGGTCTTTGGAGCTTTGCCTCAAAAGTCGGATCTAGCTCGAGGCAGGAGTGTTTTGGTTCGTGTTGGTTAGTGTGACTTCGTGGATCGTCCTTAGTTTTCTGGATAAAAGGAACGATCCACGAAGTCACACGAAGTAAACACGAAACTCGTTACCACCGAAATCGACTTTTGAGGCAAAGCCGGTCTTTGGTTTGCCGTACAACGCGCACAAAGTTCAAAGTCCAGAGTCCAAAGACCGAAGTACAAAGACCAAAGACCAAAGACCGAAGACCAAAGCCCTATTAGACTATTTCCGATTCACCATTTACTATTCACGAATCACACGCACCCGTAGCTCAGCTGGATAGAGTACCTGACTACGAATCAGGGGGTCGCACGTTCGAGTCGTGCCGGGTGCACCAGTATTATCAACAGGTTGGGGCAGTTGATGGGTTAATCCACCGGCTGTGGCATCAAGGTCATCTGAACCAGTTGATCAACCATATATGCTCTGACCTTTCTACCTTTGTAGTACTCTACCTTAACAGGTTCTTTTTTAGACATAATCCCTTCCCTTTATCGCGATAAAAACTGAAAGCCCCGGTTGTATACTGAGGCTCTCAAGGTTGGCGCGAAGCATTCAGCCTCGAATCGTCTATGTTGGTAGCCCTATATGTGTGTTACCGCACATACAGCCCTAACCGTCGCCTGTATGATCATCGCAGCAAGGAATAATCTCCCACTCACTCGGTAGGCATCCCACTGCGAGCCGCCGTGGACAACAGGGCGTTGCTGGAAACGGCGACGCCTTTTTGATAACTCTCTAATAAAACTTTGAGAACAGTCTGTATCGGTTGGCTCAGGCGCTTCAGCGGGAAAGATAGCATTATGGCCGTCGACATAAATGAAATGAATAAAATGTTCGTAGTTGAGTGGAATGCAAGGCAAAAAAAATTTCATATTCAAACACTTGATGAAATCTTGAAAAGTAATCTTCGTGCTGCCGTAAATGGACGAGCTTCCGGTTACGTTCCGGTTGTGATTGCACACACAGAGAGAGAAGCCCTCGAAATGGTAAAGCTTATCGAGGCAAAGCTAAAGAAATTGCGCCGGGCTCCTCGGGTCGATAGCTCGGATACTCTCCATTGAAATCTGTGGCTAACGTGCCTCGTCGGTTCTTCAGCATCTTCGATTGCATCGCCTTGTTGCAACAAAGTTTGTGAAATGATCCGAACCAAAAAGCCACCGAGAAACCGAAAGGCCGGTGTGACCCGGCCTCTCTGTTGGCGCGAAGCATTCAGCCTCGATAGTCACTGTCCTCACCCCAGCCAGTTAAGACTACGAATCAGGGGTTCGAGTCGCGTGCACCACCACTAACATCTAGCTATCAAAACGGGCAGCCAGTGAGTAGCTGCCCTTTTATTCTGCTAGGGTTAAGTGTGCCAGTACTGTGCCAGTGCTATCTGGCAAATGCTCTTTCAAGGGCTAGCGCGGCGTCGTTTTACATGGAATCCCCATTGGGGAGATTGTCCCAAGTCTGTTCTTTGTTCCGTGTCACCTTTTGTGAGATCGATAGTTCGTTCCGTCTAAAGTCTCAAGCAAACTAACAACGGAAATAGGGTGCTCAGAATCAAGCTGCGGCAAAGACGCGTTTGAGCGACGACTTGAATCCGATCTCAGTCGGTATTCCAAGTAGTGGTTGTAAAGGGCAATCTCAAGATCACCTGTCAGCGGTTTCTCAGGATCAAACGCAGGCGCAGTAGCAATATTGTTTCGCGTGAGGCTCACGTAGACATTCGACTCTGCCGCACTGACCCATAAGATCCATTCCGTAGGCAGCAGCACCTTCTTTGCTGACCACCAATTTCTTACGGTTGACACCACGTATTGAATGGTCCATGTCTGATCATCCACAATGCCATCATGAATCTGACCAATTTCCCCGTCCACGGCCATGACGTGATAGCGACTCACCACTTTCGAGCTTCGTAAATGCTCGTCGTATGCTTGCCGGAATGAGTGCTCTGAAGTTTCAGGATCATGCGCCCTGCCAGGTGCAAGTCCATAATCAGAATCATTCAAAGCATTCAATCCAAGGTACGGCCAGCCGAGGTAGAGAGAGTAATCATGTGGTTGTTCGAGGCCCTCAGGCTTGTGTGTGCCAACGTCATCGCTTTCTTGGACCTGTTGTTTGGTGAATGCCGCGTTAATGGTCTTGGTAGGTGCGTCCACTCCAATAATTGCGGAGGGCGACATGAGTACTTTCTTACCGTGCAGCCAGGTGCCAATATCCACTACGAAGTATTGGATCTTCCAATCGCGATCATCGAAATAGAATTGCTCCAGATGACCTATGTCTCCGTCCGTCGCGTGAAGCCTATAGGTTCCCAACTCTCTAATTTGCCGTAACATCTTTTCTACAACCCCAAAATGACGTGCCCACGCGAGCACAGAAACTGACATCATCTATGTAACTGAGGGAGAAATGTCGATAAAACTCAGGGAGAACCCGCACTCGTCGTAGGTGAATCAAACTGTACACCTTGCGGCGAACTCTATCAAGAACGCTACCGCGACGTGGCCTTGACTCCAAGTGGCTGAATTGAGCGTTGGGTTCGCGCGTGTAGAGAGCTTGCAAGTACCGCCGCGAATCGCGTTCTTTCAATAGGAACTTTCGAGGAAGGAAAATGCACTTATGTCGAAATTTTTGAGAGCTTATGTCTTCTGCTGTCTCGCTGCAGTTGTCATGGTATTTGTTGTGAGTTCGCAGCTGATAGTGATTAGCGGTCATGGCATTGGTATGCGCCAACCGCATGGGCAGGGAGCCGTACAAAAGGTTAACGAGCCGCTGATGGCGGCTACCTCACGTTTTGCCTTCAAGCTGTATAACCAGCTCCAAAAACAAGGTACGAACAAGAATGTTTTTGTTTCGCCCTCGAGCGTCATCTTGGCGTTGGCGATGACTTACAACGGCGCTGAAGGAAAGACTCGTCAGGCGATGGCGCGGACATTAGAAATCGAAGGGCTAAGTCTTAGCGAGGTCAATAATGGTTTCGCCGAACTGCAACGGGCGGCTGGTGATGCAGATCCTAAAGTACAGCTCAAAATAGCCAATTCACTTTGGGCCAGGCAGGGATTCACTCTGAAACCCGAGTTCGTCGAGCGCAGCAAGCAGAATTATGCAGCTGAGGTAACTACTCTGGATTTCAACAGCCCCGCTGCGCCAATGACAATCAATTCGTGGGTGAAGAACAAAACGGACAATCTAATTGATTCGATAGTTGATCGGATCGACTCCAACAACATTCTCTTTCTCATAAACGCGATATATTTCAAGGGCCAATGGAAGAACGAATTTGAGAAGGCAAAAACCAAAGATGAGGATTTTCAACTCCCTAATGGACAACAGAAGAAAGTTCCGATGATGGCCCAATCGGGACAGTATCGATATCTCAGAGGTGAAGATTTCCAGGCGGTGACTCTTCCATATGGTAATGGAAGAATAAATATGTATGTCTTCTTGCCTGACAAGAGAAAGAATTTGGAAGACTTTGAGAAAAAGGTCACCTTCGAGAATTGGGAAGCGTGGATAAAGAGTCTCAGATTCGAACCCGGAACCGTGATGTTGCCTCGCTTCAAAGTCGAATACGAAACTGACCTTAACGATGTGCTGAAGGCTCTGGGAATGGCCGAAGCGTTCGATGCCAATGTCGCGGACTTTTCCGGAATCGCGGCAACAAATTCAGGGGCAAGACTGTACATCTCCGAGGTTAAGCACAAGGCGTTTGCTGAAGTTAATGAGGAAGGGACAAAGGCCGCGGCAGTTACGAGTGTGGGCGTCGCAGTAACTTCAGTTCAGATCCCGCGAGAGCCCTTTATGATGAAAGTGGATCGCCCGTTTTTCTTTGCGATTCGCGACGACGCAACCGGCGCGGTGCTGTTTATGGGATCAATCGTAGACCCGAAGTAGTGAAAAACGACAGCGAAGCGGAGAGGGATAAAGTTTCTGTGGTTGCGGCAGTCCAAGTGAAGCCGGATTTCGACAGGATTTCTACCTCAAGCCTATAGCCCAGCTTAATACGCGCACGCTCGAGTCGTTTCCGAGATACTGCTCCCACATGTAAGTATTCGTGTCGGCGATCGTTACGAACGAGAACGAAGCTACCTAACTTCAAGTTACGACGGAGTAAACCTATTCAGTACCGTTTGCGGTAGCGAATGGTCAAGACTCAAACCAGCACGATTGGCCATTCGCTACCGCAAATGGCACTGAAATAGCGATTGCGCAATCTGAAATCCGTCGCTTCGCTCCCGTCAAATAGTTCGTAGTACACTCTCCGCGCTTATTCGACTTAAGTTTACTCTGACACAAGCAGACAATCGGCAACAGCCATGCGCTACTCCGAATTTCACCCGCAACCACCGCTAATCTGTGTAATCTGTGGATACTCTTACACCCCGAGAATGATCTTCGCGATCGTGAAGTAGATAACGAGTCCCGTCGCATCCACCAGCGTCGTAATCAATGGCGCAGACAAGACTGCCGGATCAACCCCCGCTCGCTCCGCAGCTATCGGAATCAATGACCCCACGGTTGTGGACCAGATACAGATTGCGAACATCGTCACTGAAACGGTAAGCGCGAGTGCGAACGGCGCCTTCCACAGCAGAGCCTGACCGAAAGCAACAGTGCCGACCATCACTCCGACTAACATGCCGGTCGTCGCTTCTCGTAGAGCGACGCGCCACGCTTGCCGCACGCCCACTTCTCCTAACGATAGACTGCGGATAACTGTCATTACCGTTTGCGCTCCAGCGTTGCCGCCAGTTCCAATTAGCAGTGGAATAAAAAACGCCAACGCCACGACAGCCGCTAACTCATCTTCAAACCGGTGTAGTACGGCACTCGTTAACGTTCCGGCAACGAAAAGAAGCAGCAACCAGCCAATGCGTTTGCGAACTACACGAAAGATAGGATTATCGAAGTAAGGTTTATCGAGCGCGCCTGGCTCTACAGCAGCCATTCGCAGGATATCTTCGGTTTGTTCCTCGATCAGGACGTCAATCACATCATCAACGGTTACAAAGCCGACAACACTGCCGTCGTTTTCCAGGACAGGAACGGCCAATAGGTTGTATTTGCCGATCTTCTTTGCCACAAGCTCCTGATCGTCAAGGGCATTGACAGTGACTGGCTTGCGTCGCATTACCTCAGTCACAGGCCGATCAAGTTCAGCCATAACCAAATCCCGTAACGACACGGCGCCCAACAGTCGCTGCGTCTGTGGGTCCATGATGTAGCAGGCGTATATCGATTCCTTTTCTTGCGCTACAGCACGGATGTGGTTAAGCGCTTCGCGGATTGACATACGCGGATCCAACTGAACAAACTCCGTCGTCATAATGCCGCCGGCTGTGTGTACCGGATACTGCAAAAGCTCCTTCAACTCCGCCTGCATCTCCGTACTTAGCTTTGGCAGAATGCGATGCCGTTGGTGCACACCCATTCTTTGAATAACGTCGGTGCGCTCATCAGCCGACAGTCCTGAAAGGATCTCAGCCACACGCTCCGGCTCAAGTTTTTCGAGGATCGCCGCGCGCCGTCGCATAGTGGGCTGATCGCACAATTCAATCGCACGCGCAACGGGCAACATCGACAACACGGTAGCGGCTTCAGCAATCGTGAGTTGATTCAGAAGTTCGGCAAGATCGGCTGCCTGGAGATCGGCAACTTGGGCCCCGATCCCGACGAAGCTTTCATCGAGTCGCGTATGTATCCGTTCCAGAAGTTGCTTGAGGTCCTTCGCGGGCATAGTCGTTTATCCTCCTGGGGCAGTGTGTGGAATGGACAGATTAACTCAGAAAGCCATGGTCAATCTCAGATATGTTCGGAACTAAACAGGCGTAACGGAAAATTGCAGGTTGGGAA
>DATBSH010000269.1:0-3712 GCA_036559885.1 Pyrinomonadaceae bacterium | reverse complement strand
GGAACGGAGCGGGTAGCTTTTTGTTTCTCGACAAAGGCGATGCATTCGTCAAAGCGGCCCTGCGATACCAACAAGTCCGTCAGCTTCTCAGCCGCTTCCGCGTTTTCAGGTTCAACAGCCAGGATCTCTTTAAGTTGAACGATCGATTTTTCAGGCGCGTGCTTGAGGAGATAGAGATAAACCAGGTTCATCCGCGCGCCGGTGAAGTTCTTGTCGTTCCTGGCAGCACGAAGAAATAATGTTTCGGCTTCGACCAGTCGACCCTGCTTAGCGCGAACCGTGCCCAGTAAGTTAAGCGCTACCGGCAACTCTGGTGAGACTCTCAACACAGACGAGAGTTCCTTCTCTGCTTCTTTCAAACGATTGTCTCGAATGAGTGTCGCTATCTGCTCGAAGAACTGAACTGGATCGCGATCCTGCCCTTTCGCTGCCGGCACACAGAAGACATACAAAATGCAAAAAAGACAGGCAAGCCGCTGCACTTTCTGGGCTTTGAAATGTCTATCGGGTGAACTCTTTCTCATCAACCTTGCCTTGGCCTTCCTTGATCGTCACAATCCGATTCACACCAACACCTGAGATCTTATCAACAACACCACTGGGCCAACGTACTTGAATCAAATCTACTTTGGTCCGCTTCTCGAGTCCGAAATGCAATCTCAGATCACTCTGCGAAATATAGCTGTCGCCGCTTCGTACTTCATCAACCTGAGTCAAATCTCCAGAAACAACCGTCACGCGCGCGCCGATACCACTGCGGTTACTTTTCACGCCAATCATCTTAATGAGAACGGAGTTGTTCGCGTTTCCTCCATCATTTCGCAAGAGCTGTGGTGGGCCATCCAGATCAGCAACAATTAGATCGATATCGTCATCGTTATCAATGTCGCCGAACGCTACGCCCCGGCTGACACGGTTCTCAGTAAGCACCGCACCAAATTCTCCAGATACCTGCGTGAACGTCCCATCATGATTGTTCCGGTGCAGCAATCTCGGTTGGCGATAGCCCGGCAGCTGCGGATAGACATGGCCGTTAGCGACAAACAGATCGACCCACCCGTCATTGTCATAGTCAAAAAACTTCGTTCCCCAACCGACGTAGGGGAGACTCACCGCCGCGACCTTTGCCGCATATGAGACATCAGTAAAAGAGTTTTTCCCGTCATTATGGTAAAGCGTGTTGTATTCGTCGGCAAAATTCGTGACGAACAAATCGAGCTTTCCGTCATGGTCGTAATCACCAACTGTTACGCCCATCGATCCTTGTTCACTCCCGTTCTCATTTACAGCCGTGCCCGCGTTGAAGCCGATTTCTTCGAACGTGCCATTGCCCTTGTTTCGATAATGGAAATTCGGTGTCGAGTCGTTCGCCACGAAAACATCAATCAGGCCGTCATCATCGAAGTCACTGGTAATGACGCCAAGTCCATAATAACCATTAGGGTCCGAAACGCCGGCTTCTTTAGATACGTCAGTAAACGTCCCGTCACCGTTATTCCGGTAAAGCGTATCTCCGGCTCCTTTGAGTCCTCTCGGACCACACTGCACCGGGATCGATTTATACTGGCATGACTTTCCCTGGCCGAACTCCGGCAGGTTGTTGAGATCGAAATCGACATAATTTGTTACGAATAGATCGAGATCGCCATCGTTGTCATAGTCAACAAAGGAGGCGCCGGTGGACCAGCGCGGATCGCCTACGCCCGCTTTCGCCGTAACATCCGTGAACGTTCCATTGCCGTTATTTGCGAGCAGATGGTTCGGTCCCAGACAGGTTACATAGATATCGGTAAAGCCGTCATTGTTGTAATCTCCAACTGCGACTCCCATTCCCCATCCGATATCACTCACGCCCGCCTTTTCCCCAACCTCGGTAAATTTGCCATTGCCATCGTTGCGATAAAGATGACTTTTGGTTTTTGTCTTTGATTTCAATAGATCGACGGTCAGGGAGTTAACGAGATAGATGTCGAGGTCACCATCGTTGTCGTAATCAAACAGTGCGACGCCACCACTCATCGATTCGACGATGTATTTCTTCTCCGGTGAGGCGACATGTTTGAAAGTGATTCCGGCGGCAGCAGTGATATCAGTAAAAGCAACCTTCAGCGGCTGTGGAGGAGACCGTAGATCGAACAAGACGGACAACAGTATCAGGATAGCCGCCAAGCGATATGGTTTTAGGGCCAAACCGAGTTACCTTTCTCGTAGCAAGAGAATGTCCGACACGCTACAGCCTGTCGTCGTCATTCGCAACACTCAAGCTCAGAGGAATCGGCCAACCGAATGTCCGGTATGCTTCAGCTTGTCGTTGAGATTCAAGAGATTCAACCGCTTTTAGGAATGCAAGGCATTTGACATCGACCGCTTCGCATCGTCGATTTCGCGACCAACCTCGACAAAAGAAATTCCGAAAACAGTTGAATCATTCGCACATTACGACAAGCTAAAGCGTATCGGACACCAGAACGACAAGCTTAAAGAGTAGCGAACACTGCGGCGATTACTGATCCGTCTTAGCTCGCGCCTTCTCTTTCAGCTCCTGCGAAATCTTCAGCTGGTTCTCACCTTCGGTTTTCCGCCCGGCGGCAATGTAAGCACGGCCGAGCTGATAATGAACGTGCGCCTGATCGGGCTTCAATCGCACGGCGAGCTCGAGATTCTCGATGCTACCCTTGATATCGCCTTTCTGCAGCAACGCCTTGCCCAGCTCGTAGTGCGCATCCGCGAAGTCAGGACGGTCGCGAACGATCTCTCGCATCAGCGTAATTCCCTTTTCCGTTTGCTGTTCGGCCAATAAAACAAATGCGAGATGATATTTGGTTTGGATGTCCTTGGGATTGAGTGCCAGTTCCTGTTCGAATTCGCGGGCAGCTTCTGGAAGTTTCCCTGCCTTCAACTGAATTAACCCGGTGTAGAAATGGGCCAGCTGCACCTTGCTGTCGAGAGCCAGCGCCGTTCGCAACTCCTGGAGTGCTTTATCTACTTCTCCACGTTCATATTGGGCTTGGCTAAACAGAATATGTAGTTGAGGGCTGTTTTCACCGATCGCCACCATCCGCTCGATCACCCGATTTGCAGCGTCAAGTTTTCCATCCTTGATTAGCGAAAGCGCGAGGGGATAATAAATCGCAGCGTCTTGAGATCTTACCGCCACCACATCACTCAGAAGCGTGGACGCTTTAGCGTAGTCATTCATTACGAAGTAACTCAGTCCGAGTAGCTGCTTAACTGCGATGTTATCGGGTTTAAGTTTTAGCTCGTTTTCGAGTGGTGGTATGGCCTCTTTATATAATTCGGCTTTGTAATAAGAAAGACCGAGATTGTAGTTCAACCCTTCCTGATTGGGATTCCACTGCGACGCCAAAGCGAATTGAGTGGAAGCCTCGCGAAAGTCTTGTTGCTCCGCACGAAGCAAGCCAATGCTGTTATGAGCGGCAGCAATGACCTTGCTGAAGTAGATCTCTTCGGCCTTAAGTTTCTCCGCCTTGTCCGAGTCCAGCGCGGTAGATTCGGCAATTACTCCCTCGGCCTTAACCAACTCCGGCATAGTACCTTTTTGATCTGGCAGGCTATTACCGCTGAGAAACGCGCCAACCTTCTTCTCGTCCAGCTTAAAACCCTGTGACTTTAGATCGGCAGAAACCTTCAACTCCTTTTGGCCTTCTTCGGTGCGACCGACTTTTATCAGCGATTGTCCCAACCGGTAATG
>DATBSH010000268.1:0-8873 GCA_036559885.1 Pyrinomonadaceae bacterium | reverse complement strand
ACTTGCCCCTAGATTCAACTTCTTTCACGAACTAACCCCACAATTCCCGCACCGGCTAGTTCCTGAAAGAAGTTGAATCTAGGGCAAGTCACGACAAGCTGAAGCATATCGGACATTTCACTTTCCGTTCTTAAAAGTAATCTTCACCAGTGGCAAGGCGTCAGGATCGCCCTGCTGCTCTCGTTCGAACTTCAGTAGGTCGTAGTACGCGCATCGCGTAGTGTTGGGAAACTGGCGACATACCGCCGGACGTGCGTGATAGATCGTGCATCCCCGGGTTTGCGGATTTAAAAACTCGCAGGCCTGGCCGAATATAGGATCAGCCTTTCGACGAAGGATGCGCTCCTTCTCGTACATCTTCGTAAACCGCGCAATCGCCAACTCCTCGGTTATATTGAAGTGCTTGGCCAGGCGTCTTATGTCGCGCGGTGTGACCTGCACGCGCTCGTAAACCGAGCAACAATACGCGGGACAATCAAGACAATTGTAATAGCTTCTAGAGTTTCCGTTTTGCACAGCGTCGCCCATGGTTCGTTCTCCCCTATTTCAGGTTAGCGCCTTTTTGATTTCTCGTATTCCGACGACAGCAACTCCATGAATTCAGCGCGCCGCTTGTAGAGGCGTTTGGGTTTACGCGGAGCATGTCGAGTTAAAGCATATGCCGTAATGAGCGGCAACGCCACAGTTGAATCAACATAGCATACCACTGCATCCGGCAAACGATCAGGATCAACTTTCCCCCACGACACCGCTTCGCCTGGTGTCGCGCCGGACAATCCACCGGTGTCAGGTCGCGCATCGGTTACCTGCAAGAAGAAGTCGTGACCTCGTTCATCGATCCCTAGCACCTCCTGGATTTGCGGCTCGGTTTGTAGCAGAAAGTTTTTTGGTGATCCTCCGCCGAGAATAAAGACAGCTGATTTTCCTTTGCTCCTCTTTCGCGTACCGTTAGTTGTTACAGAGTTCCGTTTCGCAGCTAGCACTATGGCGGCAGTTTCGTTTACATCCAAAGATGGATCAAAGGCCAGCCGATTTCCTTGTAGTGCTTTTGCCGCGACATTCATCCCAATCGATGAATCGCCGGGCGACGACGTGTAGATCGGCACGGCGTACTCGTAGGCGACTGCTAAAAGCGACTTGTCTTTTATCCCAAGCTTCTGTTCCCGTTCGTGAACATAACGGCCACAAAGATAGTGAAACTCCGCAGTGGACATCGGCCGCTGAAATTCTGGCCCTTCAATTATCTTGCGAAAGAACGCATCGGTATCGAGCAACACTGAATAGTCGAAAAATATATCGTAGATGCGCACAACCTCTTCCTGGCGCAGTACGATGTCGGAGATCTGCGCATTTCCCTGATGCATCGCGAGCCCGATTCCGAAGTGCGTATCGTGATAGAGGTTGGCGCCCGTTGAAATGATAAAATCAACGAAGCCCGCTTTGATCAGAGGAATCAATGCTGAGATACCCAGACCGGCAGGCGTCAGGGCTCCAGTCAGCGACATGCCAACCGTCACTTCCGGCTCAAGCATTTTCTGTGTGAATAACTGGCAGGCCTCTCGCAGTCTCGCTGCGTTATAGGCAAGAAATGATTCGTCGATTAAGTCGGCGACGTTCTGTTTTTTAGCTATTGGTGCTGGGTCGATTCGTCGACCTTGTAGGAATTTACTTTTGTGTTTCGCCATTGTCGATGCAAAGAGGTAAGAGCTAAGGCTTAGCTCTTTGCCCTCTGCTCTTCGCCCTTAGCCCTTTGCTCCTGGCCCTCGAGGCATTGCCGGCACAAACAGTCTGAGTAATGCGACCGCAGATAAGAGCGCGTTTCATCGGATAATTGAATCTCCGAACACCAGCAGCCTTTCAACGATGCTTCACAGACGAACTGCGAGCCACAGGCTTCACAAGTCCGCTCTCGACCTCGGACCGTTATGCTTTCCAGAATTCGCAATAAGCGCGACATGATCTCCACCTTAACTCGCACTTACTTCCGAAGCGCTCTCAGGTTCGAGTTTTCTGATTCGCAAGCGCGAAATGCGGCGCTCATCGCCATCCAAAACTTCTACTTCCAAGCCGCGAATTTTTAGTCGCTCGCCAATCGCCGGAACCTTGCCTGACTCGTTGATGACGAGGCCGGCGATCGTTGTGAAATCATCTGCGGCGATCTCCAGATCAAACAATCGTTCGATCTTGCCTATCTCGGTCGATCCAATTACTTCGTAACCATCCGACACTGGGATGATCTCATCAAGTTCCTCACCGGCGATATCTTCATCTTCGATCTCGCCGACAATCTCTTCGAGAATATCCTCCACCGTAACCAATCCGGAGATGCCACCGTACTCATCAATAACCATCGCGAGCTGTACATGCGCTTTCTGCATCTCCTCCAGAAGTTCATCCACTGGTTTGGTTTCGGGAATGACGTAAACAGGCCGAATTAGAGGGGCGATCGAATCGGTCTCATTGCCGTCGGCCCAGGATTGCAACAGATCGCGGACATAGATTATTCCTTCAACGTTGTCTATCTGTTCGCGATAAACAGGGATGCGAGAGTATTTTGATTCAAGCATCACGTCCCGAGCTTCACGGACAGTCACTGTGTCAGGTAAAGCGACGATGTCCGGCCGCGGCGTCATGACTTCGCTAACTCGTGTGTCGCCGAACTCAACGATCGACTGGATGAGTTCGCCTTCTTCCTCTTCAAGAATGCCCTCGAATTCACCCACGTCAATCAGCGCCTGCAGATCGCCGCTATCATCGCCGTCTTGCTCCTGATCTCCTACGTCTGTTAATTGGTCCTTGCGTCGCGACCTATCGAACAGCCGCTGAAACGGATCAGCGAGAAAGGCCATCAGTGGAAAGAAAGGCCGAATGATCGGAAGGAGGAACAGCAGTGTCGCTTCAGGGTTACGCGTGGAAATAAACAGCGGAACGATTTGACGAAAAATGCCCGCCAGGATTAAGCCGGCCGCCAGACTAATCAGCACCAGTCGCGGGTCTGGAAAAAGAGTTAAAGCAATTGAGGTGACGAGAACGGCGACGATCACCAGCAATATCTGGATCATTGCCGAGAGCGCGAAGCTGAAGCGCGGGCGATTCTCAAGGATGTCTTCGAGAAAGAAACGCGAGCCCGTTCTTGGCCCGTCTCCATTCTCTCCCATTAAGCGTCGCAGACCCACGTCGCTCAACTGACCGAAGGCCATGTCGACCGTTGCCAGCACAGACAGCACAATCAGCAGGAGGAGCGTGAGTCCTATTTCAAGTTCCATTGATTGGGGAATAGTAAATGAAACAAGCGGAGTTTGTCAGTGCTACAGGGCTGTGGTGGGCATGCTGGTTTTGGTTTCTTTGTGCAATCTCAGTGTTCTCTGTGTCTCTGGTGTTGAATTTAGCTGACGTTAACATAACCACAGAGACACAGGGATCACGGAGATCACACACAGAGAGTTCAACTTAGCGGACCATGCGCCCTATGGTTGTCACCTTTCGGCATGCAACTAAATCTTCAAACGCCGCCTCAACTGCAATTCCAACCGGTTCATTTCTCCATCATCAGTTTCATGATCGTATCCAGACAGGTGCAGAAGCCCGTGAAGAATCAATTGCGCGATCTCGCGTTCTAGAGTTAGACCGCTGCGCTTCGCCTGGACCTTTGCAGTTTCTATAGAAATGGCGACATCACCGAGGTCCCGTCCTTCTTCTCCGCCAGGAAAGGAAAGAACGTCGGTCGCCTTATCCATCGCACGAAATGTTCGATTGAGCTCGCGAATTTTGCGGTCCGAAACAAACGCGATCGTTGCTGATGAGTCTGTGCGGCCGAGTAGTTTAAGAATCGAAGTTGCAAGTGCAACCCAATCGCGTGCGGGAACTTTAGACGTCCGTTGGCGATTGACAACTTCGACCATCAGATGTGGCTGCGCTTGCCGTGCTCTTCGTAGGCCTTAATGATCATTTGAACGAGCTTATGACGAACGACATCCTTTTCAGTGAAGTAGATAAACTCGATTCCTTCGAGACTTGAGAGGATGCGTTCAGCTTCGATCAATCCGCTACGCTTTCCTTGTGGCAAGTCGACTTGCGTAACGTCGCCGGTGATAACCGCCTTCGAACCAAATCCGATTCGCGTGAGGAACATCTTCATTTGTTCGCTGGTAGTGTTCTGCGCTTCATCAAGGATGATGAAGGCGTCAGAAAGAGTTCGTCCGCGCATGAATGCCAAAGGCGCAACCTCGATAACGCGCTTCTCCAAAAGCCGTGTGACCCGTTCATAATCAATCAGGTCAAATAGCGCGTCGTAGAGTGGCCGGAGGTACGGATCGACTTTGTCCTGGAGGTCTCCTGGTAAGAACCCAAGTTTTTCTCCAGCCTCCACGGCAGGCCGGGCCAGCACGATGCGATTCACCTGTTTCTGCATCAGGGCCTGAACAGCCATCGCCACTGCGAGGTACGTCTTGCCTGTGCCGGCAACACCGATGCCGAAAACAACGTCCTTGTCCTGTATTGCTTGGATGTACTTCCGTTGAGTCGCTGATTTCGGCGCGACCTGTTTCTTACCGGCAGGACTAAATCGAGCCTTAGTGAAGTAATCACGCAGACTGAAGGCGCGGTCTTCTGCAATCTGGGCGAACGCTTCGCGGAGCTCTTTGTCGGTGAAGTGGCGACCTTCTTTGAACAGGTCGGAAAAATCTTCGAGGATCCGTTCGGCAGTCTCTACATCACCGGGATCGCCGTCGATGGAGACGTCCTGACCGCGTGCGTTGATACGCACGTCGAGCAGCGACTCGAGGTACTTGATGTTCTGGTCGTGAACACCGAAGAGGGTTTCGAGACCACGGGGCGGAAGCTCAATCTTCTTCAATTGCTGTTAACTCTCTCTTTCACACCACTGAACAAGCAGGGAATGGTTCGGTGGGATTGGGTGAGCACCGGGATGGTCGACATAAATTGCGAGTTCGACGCTACTACAGGGAATTGAATAGTGTCAAATAGTTAGTTGCGCGGCTGTCTGCTGGGCGCGTGCGGAGAGCGGGAATATGTAACCCGCCTAAGGATTTTTTCCGGAATAAGTGCCGATCAGGTTGACTACACCTGGAGAACGGGCGACCGATTTCAAATCGCGTTTTGATTGTCTGGTTAGTTGAAATCGGTCGCTTCGCTCCCGTTCTCCAGGTGAGTCTCATCACCATGAGTGATCGAGAGAACTGGCTTCATTTCCTGAACAAGAACCTTCGGGTGACACGCCGGCGCGCTCGTTTTCGTGACTCTAAGTTCGCTGAGATTCTTTCTCACAGCCGATTCACTTTGCTGGTACCGCCCTCGCCTTGACACGCCAAAGGTGGCCCCCTATACTCCCTCGCTTGCGCCTGAGGGCCGATCAGTGGCTGTGGGGGTGCGCAAAGTTTTGGGAGAGAGTTAATGCCGAGTCATAAATCAGCAGAGAAGCGGATGCGCCAGAGTGAAAAGAGGCGCGTCATAAACCGCGGAAACCGCACGAAAGTACGCTCCTACATCAAAAAACTTAGGGCGACGCTCGATGCGGGCAAGCCGGAAGAAGTTAACCGGATTTTACCGGAAACGATATCAGTTATTGATAAAGCGATTCAGAAGGGCGTTCTTCACGCAAACGCCGCTGCCAGATACAAGTCACGTTTGACAGTGCGCGCGAATCAGGCAGGCAAATAGTTAATACCGCGCAAGCAGGAACCAATCGAGGCGGGTCGAGTTTTCGACCCGCCTCATTTATTTTGGAGAACACAATGGCGTACGAAACTGATGCCGACGTTGAAGCCGTCGTCTTTAACTTCGAGACGTGCGGAACCAATAAAGAAGACTTTCATCACAGTCACCACCTGGTTGTTGCAACGTGGTATCTACAGGATTCGACTATTGAAGAGGCGACTGAAAAGATGCGTAGCTCTCTTTTCCGATTCATTGATCATCACGGCGTGAACAAGCACAAATACCACGAAACTCTTACGGTGTTCTGGATGGAGATGGTAGCGCTTGAATTGAGGAAGTTATCTGAGAGGGCAAGGTTGGTTGATAAGTGTAATTCGATAGTCTCGAGGTTAAATAATGCGAAGCTGCCGTTGAAATTCTATTCTGAGGAGCTGTTGTGGTCAGATGAGGCGCGCCAAGTTTTCATGACTCCGGATCTAAAACGGTGGAATTAGGATTCCTGTGAGCTTGAATCTTGGGCAAGTAACGACAAGCTGAAGCGTATCGGACATCTATTTTGCTAGTTCACACACGAGCAGTTCCATCTGCAAGCGAGGAGTTGCCTGGGATGTCTTTATCGCCAAATCGACATTCGCAATCAGTTGAATCCCCTGAGCCAACTTTTCTGCATCGGTGCGCCGTAATGTGTGAAGGTAGGAGTCTCGTCTGAACGGCGGCATTGAAATATATCTAAAAACCTCTGCCTCGCCCTTTTGCATGAACAGTTGTTTGGCGAGGGCCAGCTTCCGGTAATTGGAACCGATTAACCCTAACAACATCAGGGGTTCAACTTCGTCTTCGAGCAAACGGTGAAGACTCTCGAGGGCCTTCTGTCGGTTACCTGCCAGCATGTGATCCGTGAGTTCCCAATTCGCGAGCTCACGAGACCGTCCAATTAGTTCTTCAACGAGACGGGGTGTGATGTGGCCGGTACCCGCCGCGGCTGATGCGAGCTTGTCAATTTCCATGAATAGTGTTTGGACGTCCGTGCCGACAAGTCGCACGATCTCATTGATTACACGATCATCAGCTGTTGTCTTTAATTCGTTTAGACGAGTTTTGACCCACGACTTCGCCTCTGAGTCCTTCAGTGGCGCAAACTCTACGACCGTGCACTTGTCCAAAAGAGATTTTGTAGCTTTCTTTCGTTTGTCGAGTTCATCGGCAATGAATATCACCACGCTCGAGGGTGCGGGATTTCCCAAATAGGCAATCAGAATCTCTTCCTGAGCTTCTCGCAATCGGCCGAAATCCCGAATCTTCACGACCCGCCGATCAGACATCATCGGCAGCTGTTCTGCGGCCGCAACTGCCGCCTGTGGATCGTCGCTCAGTAGGCTGAAGCTGGTTTCGTTGAACTCGCGGAGCAGAGTGCCCGTGAGGGCCGCCTCCGTTATCGCGCGAGAACCAGAGTCGCGTAGATAACGTTCGGTTCCAAGTAGCAAATAAAGAGGCTGGATTTTTCCGTCGCGCAGTGATCGATCGAGCTCAGCTCTTGTGAGGGGTTTCATCACTTCCCGATTTCGATTGCGTTGATAAGAGTTGACACAATGCTTTCCGCAAAGCTACGCGACATGCGCAAGACCGCGGGGTCTTCTTCGTTGAAGAAGCTCCGAGGATCGCTACCAAACTCGTATTCACCGCGAAACACGAAGTTCTGATTATCGTAGAGCACGCGGTTTTCTGTTTGATCCCTGACAGTAACAGCTGCCGCGATTGTAACTTCGAAGATGCGAGCTCGGCCTTTATCATCAAGCAGCACACCCGCAAAGTTGAAGCTTTTGATCACGCCTTCGATAACAGCGTCTGCTCCTTCGCGCTGTCCCTGTACACGTATCCCGCGGCCTCGATGCACCAGTTCGCGCATTACCGCATCCGTGAAACGCGACTCGATCTTGTATCGAAGCGCATTACTTTCAGTTTGAAATGCCGGAACGGCAACAGTACGAATGCGCGCCGGCAGTTGGTTCTTCGTTACGGGCTTGTAACATTCGGTGAATCCGCACATGAAAGAGAAGGCGAGTGCGAAACCGAGGATGCGGAAAAGTTTGGTCATAAAAGAATCCACAGATTACACAGATTACACAGATTCGATCAAACAGAAAACGGGACAGTCAAACGATTCAACGTTACTGAGCACGCCTAGTCTGTGCAATCTGTGGATATTCTTATTTTGCGGCGGAACTTATGGCCTGGATTGTCTTGATTGCGTCAACAGTCGCCTTCACATCGTGAACACGTACGATGTGTGCGCCGTGAAGAACAGCGGCTACTACTGACGCAATCGTTCCGTGTAGTCTTTCATCGGCGCTCGCCGGTTTGCCTTCAGCATCAGCCAGAATGCGGCCGAGGAAAGACTTTCTCGATGTTCCCACAAGCACAGGAAGGTCTGGAAACGCCGCGCTCAGTTGATCGAGCTTCGCGATCAACTCCAAATTTTGTTCTTGACTCTTACCGAAACCAATTCCAGGATCAATTACGATCGACTCACGCTTTACCCCGCGACGTTCTGCCATCTTGATGCTCGCGCGCAGACTGTTCGTCACTTCTGACATGATATCGGCTACCGGTGGAAGGCGGTGCAGGGTCGCAGGAGTGCCCCGCGAGTGCATTAGAACCAGCCCGGCGCCATTCTCCGCAACCGCATCAGCGACGTGGAAGTCAAAACGCAATGCAGAGATGTCGTTAACAACGGACGCGCCTACGTCGAGTGCCGCGCGAGCAACTTCTGACTTTGTAGTATCGATCGAGATTGGTGCCGTGGTGTGTTTGGCAAGTTCCGTGATAACCGGAACAACACGTTGAATCTCTTCGTCAGGTGAAATGGGATCACCGCCCGGCCGAGTCGACTCACCTCCGATATCTATGATGTCTGCGCCCTCGGCAATCATTTGTTGAGCATGGGCGATGGCGGAGACGGGAGATAGAAACTGGTTGCCGTCGCTGAAGCTATCGGGTGTCACGTTCAGAACGCCCATCACCAGCGTCCGCTCGCCGATTGGTAAAGTCCCACCCTTGATGTGCCATAGATTCGCCATGCGAGGATAATAACGGGTAGGAACTATTCAGTTCTAGCTCGGTCGCTTTGGAGATCCAATTCAACTAACGACAAATTGCAGGTTGGGAAGGGTGGCTTGCCCCCGCTCAAGGTCCGAGTT
>DATBSH010000267.1:0-19087 GCA_036559885.1 Pyrinomonadaceae bacterium | reverse complement strand
AACGCCATTTGAACATATTTTTCAGTTCCGAAGCGGTGGCGCGTTCCCCAGCTCCGACAAAGAAGCAAACGATATTTTCGGCGCATATCTTAATGAGCTTGAGAAGGTGATTGAGGCAGTCGATCACCTGCAGACGAATGCATCAGTTAGTTAAGTGCCCAGTTTGATTTCTGATATGGGAGACCTCAGATGAAAAGGCGAAGATTCGCGATTGTAGTTTTGGTGGCGTTGATTTCGTTGGCCACAGGTGGCTGCGGCTATAACACGCTGACGACGAAACATGAGAACGTAAAGGGAAAGTGGGCAAACGTTGAAACTCAGCTGCAGCGGCGAGCCGATCTACTGAATAATCTAGTAGAAACCGCTAAGCTTGCTGGTGTGCAGGAGCAGGAAGTATTTGGCCAAATCGCGAATGCACGTTCGCGCTTACTGAATGCCGCGCAAGCCGCACCGCAAGGCGAAGCCGGAGACAAGTCACCCGAACAGAAGCAAGCGGTGATTGACGCTGCCAATAGCTTCGGCGGAACGATCGGACGACTGCTCGTTTTGCAGGAGAACTATCCCCAGTTGAAATCGAATGAGAATTTCTTGAAGGCGCAGGATGAAGTAGTGGGAACTGAAAACCGGATTGCGACTGCGCGTAAGGACTATAACGACGGCGTTCAGGATTACAACACGACGCGCGCAAAGTTTCCGACGGTGATTTCTGCGAAGCTTTTCGGGTTTAAAGAAGAGCCGTACTTCAAGGCTGAAGAAGGAGCGACCCAAGTCCCGAAGATCGACGCGAATACACTGCGGCAGAATCAGAACAAATAAACAAGGATGAGGGATGAAGGATGAAAGGGTCGCTTTCATCCCTCATCATTCATCCCTCATCCTTGCTTTAGAACCCTCGCGAG
The DNA here is from genome assembly GCA_036559885.1 of Pyrinomonadaceae bacterium. Classification (GTDB taxonomy): domain Bacteria; phylum Acidobacteriota; class Blastocatellia; order Pyrinomonadales; family Pyrinomonadaceae; genus PSRF01. Next base: position 18,188 of record DATBSH010000267.1, on the reverse strand, counting down.
CTGCACATCGCACAATGGTCGCACGGCTTACCGCCAGGTTCGACGCTGCAAATCTTTTCGTTCTGAAAGAAATCAACAAGCTCTGACACAGTTGCTTCTTCAACCCCAAATCTTTCCTGGCTCGGATGAATTGGAGTCGCGTTAACACCGGCTAACCACGGTGAGTGGGTTGGAGGAATACGGACAGGATTTTGAGAGACCGGCGGAGCATAACTTGTTTGATTGCCACCTGATTTAACTCGCGCCTCGATCTGAATCAACCGATCTTGGAGTTGACCCAAACTCACTCGCATCGCGGCCAACTCAGCGCCGATATCCGGTGTACCACTCTGCATCGGTCGAGGTGACGCAGGCTGCGGCGACGATACTCGCTGCGCAATTCGTTCCGCGATCAGTCTAGCTTGATCTAACTCTGAACTCATCGAACAATTGTAGGACAGACATTCTTGTCTGTCGTTTGTTTTCTGGACTTAAGACACAGATTGTCGCTTGTACATAATAAGACAGACAAGAATGTCTATCCTACAAGAGATCTATTCGATCAACCACACCGACAATTGCTGAATCAATAGCCGCACCGGCTTTGCCCGTAGCCACCGTTGAGGCGCTCCACCCTTCCTGGACAATTAGAACAGTATCTCCAACACCTGCATCGACTGCATCCAGTGCCAGCACGGTGTAATTCGTGTCTTCCCCTTCGGGCGTAATCTGCTGACAGAGCATCACCCGCGCGTTTTCATAACGACTGTTCTTCTGCGTGGCGACGATGTTTCCCAGAACACGTGCGAGAATCATGGTTCTACTCGTGTGACGTGTGCGTCGGAATCGACAATGCCGACAATCGTGCAGTCCGTCGGTGTGTCTTCACGCTTGAAAGGAAAGCTCGCTTCCCTTCCTCGACACCAGAACACCAGCTCACCAACACCAGCGCCAACCGCATCAATTGCCACCATCGGTTTACCACTCGCCTGAAGATTCTTGTCGAGCGTCTGAACGATGAGCAATTTGCGGCCTACAAGCGAGTCGTTCTTGATGGTGGCTACGACGGTTCCAATGACGCGAGCGAGTTGCACGGAGTTGATCTTTGGCCTTTGTACTTTGGTCTTTGTTGTTGCCTCAGGGCTTCGTTACATCGACTGTGTCAATCACCCCAACGATTGCAGCATCCACTGGAGTGTCTTTCATTCCTTGCGCCAGTCGCGCGCTGGAACCTGCGACGACCAGCACACGTTCGTGAAAGCCTGCACCTACGGTATCGACCGCGACGACGTAACCAGTGGTATCAGAACCATCGACATTTATAGGCCGCACGATTAGAAGTTTTTTGCCGTGCAGCCGTTCATCTTTTTGGGTTGAGACAACGGTCCCGACGATACGCGCGATGATCATGCTGCAATCTGCTAACGATCGAGACCGACAGGCAGGTTTTCGTCGACACTTCCGTGGGGACGAGGAATGACATGCACGCTGACGAGTTCGCCGACACGGCGCGCAGCGGCTGCTCCAGCGTCGGTCGCAGCTTTGACCGCCGCGACATCGCCACGGACGATAGCCGTGACAAAGCCCGCGCCAATCTTTTCATAACCAACGAGCGTAACGTTTGCAGCTTTGACCATTGCATCGGCTGCTTCGATCATCGCGACCAGCCCTTTGGTCTCAACCATTCCGAGTGCTTCTTGCATTCAGATGTCTCCTGTTTTCGTGAATCGTGAATCGTGAATCATGAATCGTTGGTGAATAGTGAATGGTAAATGGTGAATCGTCAATTCGTAAAACGTAAGTGTCAACTCACGATTTACGATTTACGATTCACGACTAACTGCCTGGCTTAATAGTTCGACCAACTCTTCGCGCGTCAAAGAGATCTTCGCTCCATTCGAGGCTTGATTGCTGTAGCTCAGACTCGGACGATCACCACTAGGACACGCAAGCTGCGTTTCATGAAGATAGCCACACGCCTGGCAACGGGCGCCTTCACCAAGATACCCCGCCGCCTCACGTACGTTGATTAGCTTCTCAATTGCATCAGCCGGTAGATTTTTTGAACCGCCGAGTACGCGCGACAGGATCGCAATCTTTGCTGTGTGCTCGAGTGTCTCCAAACGATCCCAGGCCTGCCAGAGATCGGAGCCGTATGCAACGGCACCGTGATTCGCCATCAGTAAAGCGTTGTGATGTTTCACTAGTGGACGCATCGCTTCAGTCAGTTCGTCAGTCGAAGGTGTGCCGTAGGAAGCGAGCGGCACACAGCCGAGCGTCAAAATAACTTCAGATAAGATGGGCTGATCGATGGCCAGACCGGCCACGGCGAAAGCTGTTCCATGCGGTGGATGTGCGTGACAGACGGCTCTGACGTCAGGTCGCTCGCGGTAAATCAAAAGGTGCATTGCGAGCTCGCTGGACGGCTTCTGATCGCTTAGAGGCTTGCCCGACATATCCGTAACGGCCAGCGACTCTTCAGTCATCCGGCCTTTGCAAGTCATCGTTGGCGTTGCGACGACACGTCCGTCATCAAGACGCGCGCTTATATTGCCGTCAGACGAAACAACGTAGCTGCGGTCGTACATCAAACGACCGATACGCACTATCTCACGTCTAGCAGTTTGTTCATCCATTTGGAGGACTCTATATCAACACGCAACCCATATTTCGCGAGACCCAGGTGTTTCCCGACCAGAGAATTCCGGTTTCATCCATTATTGTGAGATCGATGGTGCTACAACCAACGGCAAATCGCGACTCTGAATAAGAGTACTCTGTGAGGACGAAGACTCGCTGAGAAACTGGCCGTCCATCTAGCGATTTAGGCTTGTAGTTAATCTTTAAAACCTGCTGGATTGCCGATTCGGTCAACCCTTGGGGAAGTGAATCCACAAACCTCCAATCGACCATGAACGGAGTAACATCCGCAAATTCACCAGATCCCGCAGCTGATTCATCTACACCGAAGGGGATCATTGGATACGGTCTAACTGATGTGATTGAGCCATTCGCGTCAAACAGCGCGGTGAACCTCACACTAGCGTGAAGAAATGGTCTCCGCGTTTTCACGATGGTTGGAAAATCGGCGTCCGGAACGGAGTTGATCGTAATCGGTCTTACGTCGTGGAAGAAGACCTGAGATCGCACGTTGTCGTCCAGCCGGCGGAGGTCAATATCTCCGTTCGGCAACAGTGGACCCACCAGCGAATCAACTGCGATGCCGATCATCAGGGTCAGGACAAAAGCTGTAACGCGGGTTAAAACAACTTGCATAATCAAGCTTCCTACCCAATTCAGACCCCAGCTCAGTGCAACCGGTAGAAGATTGAAATCCGCTGAGATATCGGTTCGTCGTTTCGAAGCGCCGGCTGAAACTGGATCTGTTTCGCCGCGTCGAGAATATCTTCTGTATACAGACAGGCGTCAGAATAGCCAGGCACGGTCTCGACTTTGGAAACAGTTCCAGATGAATCTAAATTGACCCGTACCATCGCGTTGCAACTACTTGATCCCCAGTGGCCTTCTTCATCGCGCCAGAAGCGAGGACGCGGAATACTTATGATCTTGGCGTCCTGTGTGACCGGCTGATCGTCAATGGTGTCCGGAGATATATAACTGACGACAAAATTCGTGCTGGAGCCAAAACCCGACCTTGAGGTCGAACCAAGATACAATGCCTGCTCTTTCATCGTAAGTTTGTCGGAAATCGAAATCGAATTTCCCAACGACATGTAAGAAAGACCTGTCCAGCCTGAATTCTGAATCTGAGTAAGAACGAATGTTGTTTCGTCCTGGGAAACCGACCTGAACCCGCGAACGACCTCATTCCTATTTCTCATCGGACAATCACTCGTCCAAGTGTGATGTCTCGGCACTACACCTCCAACAATCACGGTCAACACAACACCAAAGGCAAACGTAATCAAAAACGGTAAAAGTCTTATTAATGCTCTTTTCATTTCCCTACTCCTTAACGAACCCGCTCTCGTTTCGCTTGATTGTGTGCGAGATTTGTTCTTGCTCTCGATCGCGAAGCAACTTTCCTGGAATTAGGTGTGGCCAGGAAATAGGACAGCGATTCGAGGGACGTTGTGAGGTCAACCGTTTTCACCTTAACACCTAATCTCGCCGTCAACGGTGCCGGGGCAAAATTCAAAACGGCCTTGATTCCTGCTGACATTATTAGGTTCAGAACCTTCTGGGCGGCTTTCGCTGGAACGGCAATCACCATCACGTCGATGGATTCTTCACGAATCACACTTGCAACTTTTTCAACATCGTGAATAAGAATCCCGCCATCGCCTACTTGTTGTCCGATCTTCTCCTTATCGTTATCAAACAAGGCGGCCACTGCGAAGTTTGAACGCCCCAGTCCGTTGTAGTTTGCCAGCGCCGTTCCCAACCTGCCTGCGCCAACGATTCCTACGCGATGAGGTTTGTCTAAGCCAAGAATCTTCGTAATGTGATCGCGCAAGTCTCTTACGTAATAGCCCACACCGCGCACGCCGAATTCACCAAAGTATCCGAGATCTTTTCGAATCTGCGCCGAGTTCAGATTGAATTGTTCAGCGAGGGCTTGTGATGAAATGGTTTTGATGCCGGCCGTGTCCAGGGCGTTGAGGCAACGTAGATAGACGCTCAAGCGGCTAGTTGTTAATTCTGATATTTTCTCGGATTTCATCTGAGGGACCTGTCGTGGCAAGTATAGCGCGGCAGATCCACCGATTTCCACAGCTTAGACGGATTTCGGAATGCGAATTTCGGATTTCGTCTTCCGCAAATTTCGGCTGTGCTTTGAAGGATTCTTCTAAGCGGCAACGTTAATGACAACAAAAAACCTTGTTGAGACGAAATCCGCATTCCGAAATCCGAAATAGAAATCCGTGTAAGCTGTGGAAATCGGCGGATCTGCTTCCGTTGCCCAACGAAAACCGTTCAACTACAATCCGACCGCTTTCACAGCATCCGTTTCCGTACTTAAGGCAAGATGATCGCGCATCTAAGCGGAACTCTTCTATTCAAGCAAGCAACTTCAGTAATCGTTGACGTCGGCGGCGTAGGCTACGAAGTTACCATCCCCCTCTCAACGTTTTATGATCTCGAAGATCCCGGTTCAAATGTTCAGCTTCGGATCTACACGCATGTTCGCGAAGACACTCTGCAACTCTTCGGCTTCAAAACGTTGCGCGAACGGGAGCTCTTTCTAAAGATTATTTCGGTCAGTGGCATTGGGCCAAAACTTGGGATCACCTTGTTGTCTGGCATGAGTGCTGATGAACTAGTCGCTTCGATACGAAACAACAACCTCGCGCGGCTAACGTTAATACCCGGGATCGGACGCAAAACTGCCGAACGGTTGGTAGTAGAACTGCGGGAAAAGGTGGCAGAACTTTCCTCCGCTCAACTCGAGGGGGATTTAGGAGCACGCAAGGAAGCCGAAACCGAAACTACAGAAGATACGGTTCGCTCAGATGCTTTATCGGCTCTGCTGAATCTCGGTTATCAGAGGTCTTCGGCTGAAAAAGCAATCGATAGTGCCCTGCTTGAGGGCGGCGATATCACCGTTGAATCTGTATTACGAAGGGGTTTGAGAAAACTCGCTCGCGTTTAACCGAACCGATGCGATAATGCAACAGACGTATGGCTCCTGAAACATCCGCACGCTTGAAAGACTCGACGCCGACTGATGACGAGCGCCAGTTTGAACTGACGCTCCGTCCTACCCGCATCGACGAATACATTGGTCAGCGACACGTAAAGGAGAATCTGCGTGTTTACATGAAAGCAGCTCTGGCGCGTCATGAAGCGCTCGACCACGTTTTGTTGACCGGACCGCCGGGCCTCGGAAAAACAACACTCGCCAACATCATCGCGAACGAGATGGGCGCGGAACTGCGTTCGACTGCCGGTCCGGCTATCGAAAAGGCAGGTGATATCGCGGCACTGCTTACGAACTTGCAGGAAGGCGATGTGCTCTTCATCGACGAGATTCACCGGCTGCTGCCGGCTCTCGAAGAGAAGCTCTATCCCGCAATGGAAGACTACCAACTTGATTTACTAATTGGTCAGGGCGCAGCGGCGCGATCTATCAAACTGGAGATTCCGAAATTTACATTAATCGGTGCGACGACTCGAGCGGGGTTGATCACGGCTCCGCTTCGCGGCCGCTTTGGCATTGTTTTCCATCTCGACTTTTATCCGCACGAGGATCTCGAGATTATCTGTAAACGTTCCGCAAATATTCTGGGTGTGGAAATCGACGAAGAAGGGGCGCGTGAAATTGCACGCCGTTCGCGAGGGACCCCACGCATAGTCAATCGTTTACTGCGTCGTGTTCGCGACTACGCCGAAGTTGATTATGAAGGAAAAATCACAAAAGACGTTGCGGGTGATGCATTGAACCGTATGGAAGTCGATACGTACGGATTAGATGAGATGGACCGGAAACTGTTGTTGACGATAATCGAGAAGTTCAACGGTGGTCCAGTAGGTCTAGGCACGATTTCCGCCTCCATTCATGAAGAGAAGGATTCGATTGAAGAAATCATAGAACCGTATCTGATTCAGATTGGTTTTTTGGATCGCACGCCACGCGGCCGTCTGGCAACTCCGCTGGCGTATCAACATTTCAACATTAGACCGCCAAGCCCCCACCGACTCGGGCTATTTGATCCCCGCTAAGCCCCCATAGAATTCCGACGTTTTCCATATGAAGCGCTTCCGTTCATTTTCGCGTCATTCGTTCGGCGTTCGTAATCGGGCGCCCTGGGGATCAATGCTGGCCCATTCTCTCCACCAGTTTCACGAAAACGATCTGTTCACTTCTGCGGCAGCGATGAGTTACTTCGGACTGATGGCGCTAATTCCGGCGTTGCTTCTTATGCTGGCGCTGAGCAACAAGATAGCAGCGGGAAGTCAGATGCTGAGTCAAGCGGTTGATGTATACCCCGGATCCGGTAAGTTTCTGCGCGAAACCATTCTGTCGTTTTCTGAACTCGGTATTGGGGCACTCATTACGTGCATCATCCTGGTGCTCTGGGCAGGTTCGTGGGTCTTTGCCGTGATTGAGCGGGCACTTAACAGGATATGGGGCGCAGCTTCGCGGACTTTTTGGCACGGCCGCGCGCTGACAATCGGCATGATCGGTGTTGTTGGTTTGTTGCTCGCGTTGTCAGTGTTGGCGACATCAGCGTTGGTTTCGTTGCAAGAGATAGCGGTTCAGTTATCACCCCGACAGCTGGTGCGCTATCCACTACTTCTATCAGCCGGGAGCCTCTTTTGGCAGATAGTGTTTGCCATCGCTAGCTATCTCATCACTGTATCGTTGTTCGTGCTGGTTTATCGTTTCATGCCACGCAGTGAAGTATCGCTTAGAGACACCTTACCGGGAGCATTTCTTGGCGGCCTGCTGTGGGAACTGGCGAAGTATATTTTTGCCTTGAGCCTTCAGTACTTTCAATACGATCAGATTTACGGCTCGGTTGGAGCAGTCGTCGCTGTTCTGACCTGGAGCTATGTTTCAAGTTTGATTCTACTCTTCGGCGCTCAATTAACGGCTGTCTTCCACCGCGAACATCCCGCGATGTCCGATACGCTTTAGCTTGTCGTGACGTACCATAGATTCAACTTCTTTCAGGAACTGCGGGTAGGATCTTAGGTGGCATGCGATTACTGAAAGAAGTTGAATCTCGTCACGACAAGCTAAAGCGTATCGGACACCAACATGCGTGTCTCTGACTTCGATTACTACCTTCCTGAAGAGTTAATCGCGCAGGCGCCGCTTCCTGAACGTGATGCCTCGCGAATGCTCGTGCTGGATCGTCGCACCCAAACCTGGACGGACTCCAGTTTTCACTCGTTCACGAATTATTTAAAACCAGCTGATGTCGTCGTAATCAATAACACGCGCGTGATTCCGGCGAGGCTAATTGGTCAAAGGCGCGCGTCAGGAGGCCGCGTTGAAGTTTTCCTTGTCCGGCGACTGGCTGATGATGATTGGGAAGCACTGGTACGTCCGGGCAGTCGCCTAAAGTTAGGTGCGATCGTCGACTTTGGCGAGCAGCTTTCTGCGGAGATACTTGACGACCCCGGTCCAGAACTGCGTCAGGTTCGTTTCAATTGCCAGGGGTCTTTCGACGAACTGCTCGCGCGCGTTGGGTCCACTCCACTCCCACCATATATCAAACGCCCGGAAAGTTCAGACGAGGATCGAGAGCGGTACCAAACTGTCTACGCACGTGAGCCCGGCGCAATCGCCGCACCTACGGCGGGGCTGCACTTCACGACAGGCGTGCTCGCCAACATCCGGCGCAGTTGCACAGTTGCGGAGATAACTCTTCACGTTGGATACGGAACGTTCGAACCAGTTCGAGTAGACGAGATCGAGCAACATCTAGTCAGTCGAGAACACTTTGAGATCGATAGCGAAGCTGCGCGCGTGATCAACCTGGCAAGACAGCGAGGCGGACGAATAATCGCGATTGGGACAACCACTGTGCGCGCGTTGGAGTCAGCCTCGGATGATCGAGGAGAGGTCATGGCCCAGGTAGGTGAGTCAGCGCTCACCATTATTCCGGGTCACCGATTTCAAGCGGTCGACGTGTTACTGACCAATTTCCACTTACCACGTTCGTCCCTGCTCCTGCTTGTCAGCGCCTTCGCTGGAAAAGACCTGGTGCTTGGAACGTACAAACACGCCGTCGATCAGCGATACCGTTTTTACAGTTACGGGGATTGCATGTTAATCCTGTAGGCGGTATAAAAAACCTGATGGTAAACTGAAGTAAGCGTTACTCTCATCACAACAAGGTCATGGCTGTACTCAAGAAATTCCGCTCTCGCTGGTGGGCACAAGACGAACTCCCAAATGAGCGTGCGACCAGAAAAGAAAAGGTCGCCACGCCCTCCTGGGGGATGAAATACGACATCCGTCCGCTCACAATCTCGCAACTCGATGAGTGCTGGCGCCTTGATCAGCGTTGCTTCATCGACGGAGAAGCGTACAGCCGCGAAACATTCGATTATCTGTTAACCGCTCCCGAGTCCGTCTCATACAGGGCAGTTACCACAGCAGGAGTGATGGTGGGGTTCGTAATCGGACTGGTAGAACCTGACCACACCGGCCATGTAACAACCGTGGGCGTTGCACCGGAACATCGGCGCAGGAAGTTAGCCAAGAGACTGATGGGGCAGGTTGAAGACGGTTTTAAGAAGCGAAACGTGAGACTTGTTCGGCTGGAAGTACGAGCTCTAAATGCCGCGGCACAAAAACTCTACGAAAGTTTGGGGTATTCGATTACCCAACGTTTGCCCAAATATTATTCCAATGGCGGCGATGGACTGCTAATGCTGAAATCGCTCGAATAGAATTCTCACAGCTCTCCGAAAGATTATCCCTTCCGAAGTTCGGTCAGCACTTGTTTGGCGACTGCCTTTAACGTGTCAAAGACGCCCTGACCCGTAGACGCGACTGCTTCTACTACCGGTTCACCCTTACGCTGCAATTCGACAGTCAAATCAGCGACTGGAATGATGTTCTTGAGATCCCGCTTGTTAAGCTGCAATACATAGGGGATCTTCATTAGGTCGTAACCCTGCGTCTTTAGATTCTCTTCGAGGTTGTAGAGAGATTCAATGTTCGCGTCCATTCGTTCTTCCTGCGAATCCGCAACGAAGACTACTCCGTCGACGCCTTTGAGGATTAGTTTTCTGGACGCATCGTAGAAGACCTGGCCGGGGACTGTATAAAGATGAAAACGAGTTTTGAAACCGCGCACCGTCCCCAACTCCAGCGGCATAAAATCAAAAAAGAGCGTGCGGTCGGTTTCAGTCGCCAAGCTGATTAACTTGCCACGAGACTGGGGAGCGGTCGAATCGAAGATGTACTGCAGATTAGTCGTCTTGCCGCACAATCCGGGTCCGTAATAAACAATCTTGCAATTGATTTCTCTGGAAGCGTAGTTAATGAAAGTCATGGCGCGTGTCGTTACCTGAACAGGCTGTCAATGTCCTCGTCGGTAATTCCGGCGAAGGGAGATTCGAGATCGTCATAATCGCCTTTTTCGATTTCGTCGATCATGGCCTTGATCTGGTGGGAGACCTGCTTGCTGCGCAATTTGACCAATCCAAGGCTGGATCGCTCATCGAAGACGATTACCAGCAGGAGCCTTCCGATTACCGAGATGTGTATGCTTTCTTTCTCGCCTTCATGCGAAAGGGTAGGAAACTCCTTCTCTCCGATCAGCTGAGCCATTCCCCCCGTCGCGGCTACGTTTCCGGCCGCGAGAGAAGCAAGGCTCGTTGTGTCAAGATTTCCCACTTCGCCCAGGGTCGCAATCTCTTGTCCGTCTTTGTCCACCAGGAAAACAACTTTTGCTGCGGAGTCCATTCGAAGACGGGCAAGAACGGCCTTTATTTGGTGGTATTGCTGCTCGCGCAGAAGGATTGGAGTGTCTGCCATTGTGTTCGACTCTTCTTTGAAGGCCGGGGGGTGAAGTCTAATCGGAAGGAGGTACCCGAAACACAGCTTCGTGGCTGAAAGTTCCTGAAAATAAAACGGGTTGCTAGATCGGATGGGGCTTTCTTCGAGGTGGATTAAGCCTCCGCAAGCCAGAAGGCACTTTAACATAGCCAACAATGACCTTCAAGTGTTTTTCTTTGTTTGCCACGGGTCCGTCAGCCGTGGTCCAAATGATCGCCTTCAGAGCCGTTAAATTCTTGTGTAAATTGATCTACGGGCGCAGCTATGTTAAGCTCCGCGCATTCGGCGGCTGCTAATTCCCTGGGTGCAGCCTTTTCACGGAGCCACAAATGAGTAGCAGTCTGACAAAGGGCCTGCGACGGTCTTCATCACGCTCTGCAGGTCGAAATGCGTCAGCGAAAGCTGCTAAACGACCCGTAAAAGCAAAGACTGCGAAGCCCAAGGCGAAACGTGCTCCGGCTGCGAGGGCTGCAACTCGCAAACCGGCAAAGCTTAAACCAGCAAAGAAAGTGCTGGCCAAGTCAGCTGCCAAATCTAAGAAACCCGCAGTGAAGGTTAAGGCCCGCAAGGCTGCGCCAGCCAAGAAGGCGGCGGTCTCGAGAGTCAAAAAGACTCAGAAGATCGCAGCGGTCCGCGCGGTGCGACCGACTCCACCTCCGCCACCACCCCGGCAACCGACTCAGGACGAGTCGGCGGCACTTGCTGCCTTCGAGCGTGCTCACAGAGAGTTCGTCAGGGGGAGATTTGCGGAAGCGAGGAACCAATTTCGAATTCTCTTGGATAAGTTCTCGCAGGTCTCCGAGGTTGCTGCGCGATCTCGTACTTATCTTGCCGTCGCTGAATCGCGGTTGCGTACGGAAAGCATGCTACCGCGCGACGCGGATTCCCTATATGACCGAGGCGTAATCGAACTGAACCGAGGTGAGTATGTCGCTGCCCAAGAGATGTTTGAGCGCGCGTTAAAGCGTGAACCTGAGGCAGCCCACATTCATTACGGTCTCGCGGCTACCCGTGCACGTCTTGGTTCGATCGATCTTGCGCTCGAATCGCTACAACGAGCTCTCGATCTTCAACCAAACCTTCGGGTTAGAGCCCAGCATGACCATGATCTAAACCCCCTCCGTAACGATCCGGATTTCGATCGTCTGATCTTCAGTACCCCTGCCTAAGCGGAACATTAGTTGACGCTGATGATTCCTGCCAATAATCTGCCAGATTGAAAGTATCTTTAAGGTATGATTCTCGCCAGCGTGTGTCCGCCGCATAGGAGCTCAGGCGTGGAACATTCTGAAAACTCCGGACAAAAACTGGTAGCGATGGGTGGAGGTACGGGCCTCTCGACTTTGCTTGCTGGATTGAAGGAGCTCGTCGGTAAATCCTCTGAATCGATTTGGATTGAGAATCTATCGGCAATTGTAACTGTGTCAGACGATGGTGGAAGCTCTGGACGACTGCGCGACGAACTTCAGATGCTGCCGCCGGGAGACATTCGCAATTGCATGATTGCATTGTCCGAAGACTCCAGCTTGCTTTCGCGGCTTTTTCGGTATCGTTTTCGAGGTGATGGGGAACTCGGCGGACATAGTTTTGGAAACCTATTCCTCGCGGCTCTTACAGAAGTTACGGGCGACTTTACCGAAGCGTTGCGACTGTCGTCCGAAGTCTTGGCGAGCAAGGGTCATATCTATCCGGCCACGATTAGTGACGTTCGTTTAGTTGCGGAGTTGGAGAATGGCCAGGAAGTGCGCGGCGAAACATCCATCACTGCATCACGCAGTCCTATTCGTCGCCTACGACTTGAACCGGAACTATGTCTGCCATTACCGCAAGTCTTAAAAGCGATTCGGGCCGCCGACGTGGTAACGGTTGGCCCAGGTTCGCTTTACACAAGCATCCTGCCAAACCTGCTTGTTTCTCAAGTCGCTCGCGTCATCGGTGAAACTCAGGCGACTAAGATCTTCATCTGCAATCTAATGACGCAGCCCGGCGAAACCGACGGATATAGCGCCCGCGAGCATCTCGAGACCGTTAAGAAGTATGCGCCAGAAATTCACTTCGATTTTGTGATCGTGAACGATAAGCGAATTACTCAGGAGCAAGCCGAGCTATACGCCGCAGAGGATGCTCATCAGATCGGGATCGATGACAATGCTATCGACGCTGCGCTCGACAGCAGCACTGAAATCGTTAAAGCGGATCTGCTCGATGCCGGAGAAAAAGTCAGACACAACTCTATTCGACTTGCGCAGGTAGTAATGGCCTGTCGGGAAAAGGCACTGCTTCGGCCGACAGTAACTGTTTAGGAGTATTCGGTGGCGAACCTGGAAACACGTTCTGAAGTGAATGTTTTGGTAATGGCGGCCGGGCTCGGCACTCGGATGAAATCAAAACGAGCCAAGGTGCTGCATGAGCTGGGCGGGCTGCCACTTATTGCCAGGGTTTTGCGTGTTGCCAAATCGGTTAACCCGCGATCGATCGTTGTTGTTGTAGGTCATGCCTCTGAAGAGGTCGAACAAGCTTCGGTGGCGGAGGCCGGCGAACTCGTGCAATTCGTATTGCAAAGGAAGCAGCGCGGAACCGGTGACGCGGTTGCAACTGCTCGCGATCTCCTGGCTGATTCAGATTCGGTTGTGCTGGTTTTATCCGGAGACGTGCCGATGATTCGCGCGTCTACTCTGGAAACGCTCCTCGACCACCATCTTAAGAAAGGCGCCGACTGCACGATTCTTAGTGCGCGATTGGAGAATCCAACTGGTTACGGTCGGATTGTGCGTGATGAGCACGATGTATTTCAGAGAATCGTCGAGCAGAAGGATGCTTCAGACGAAGAACGTAAGATAAGAGAGATCAACTCTGGCATCTATTGCTTTAACTCGAGAAAACTGTTTCGAGCCCTATCGCAATTACAACCGGCTAATGCGCAGGACGAGTATTACCTAACGGACGTGCCGGAAATATTGCTCAAGCAAGGAGCGAATGTCAGCGTTTATGTTCACGACGACGCGCGTGAGGTCTTGGGAGTCAACACGCGAGCCGAATTGGCAGAGTTTGAGAATCTGCTGCGCCGGAACACCATCCGGCAGTTAATGACCGAAGGTGGCGTGACGTTTATTGATCCTTCTCACGCATACGTTAGCAGCGAGGCTGTAGTTGGTTCCGATACAGTTATTTACCCTGGGGTGTCGATTGAGGGTAAGTCGGTGATTGGCGAAGCGTGCGTAATCCGCTCCGGTAGTCGCATTACTAATTCACAGCTGGGAAAGAACGTCACAGTCAAAGACCACTCCATCATCGTCGATTCCGAAATCGAAGCAAACTGTTCTGTCGGACCTTTCGCCCATTTAAGAATGAACGCACGACTCGAGGAGAGCGCCGTCGTTGGTAACTTCGTCGAGGTAAAGAAATCGCGACTCGGTAAGAAAACCAAAGCGATGCATCTTAGCTACCTCGGTGACGCGACGATCGGCGAGCGTACGAACATCGGCGCCGGAACGGTTACGTGCAATTACGATGGCAAACAGAAGCACCCGACGATTATCGAAGACGATGTTAAGATCGGTTCCGATACGATGTTGGTAGCGCCGGTCCGTGTCGGCAAACGGTCGGTGACTGCTGCCGGATCGGTCGTGACAAAAGATGTACCTGAGGACTCGCTGGTCGCTGGCGTTCCAGCGATGATCAAGAAGAAGCTGAATAGTTCGGATAGCGGGAGTTAGCAACAAGCATGTGTGGAATAGTCGGCTACGTTGGTAATAAGCAAGTTGTCCCTTTAATCATTGATGGTCTGCGTAAACTCGAATATCGCGGTTACGATTCCGCGGGTATTGCGGTTGTAAACGAAGGACACGAGCTGGAGATCAGGCGCGCCGAGGGTAAACTTCGTAATCTCGAAGAAGCGATTCGACTCAGTCCGCTAGATGGTACTTACGGAATCGGCCACACCCGCTGGGCCACACACGGCAGACCCACAGAAGAGAACGCTCACCCACACCGAGACTGCACCGGAAGAGTTGTTGTCGTCCACAACGGCATTATCGAAAACTATCTTCAGCTCAAAGAACGTCTGCGGAAATCTGACCATCGGTTTGTCACTGAAACAGATACAGAGATCATCGCCCACCTCATCGAGGAATACCTGAAGCAAGATCCAAACTTCGAGCGTGCAGTTCGGTCGACGATCTCTGAACTACGAGGCATCTTCGCGCTGTCAATCATTAACGCGAACGAGCCTGACACAATCATCGCTGTTCGTCAGGGGCCGCCTGTCGTCATCGGACTCGGCGACCGTGAATTCTTTGTGGCTTCCGATATCCCGCCGATTCTTCAGCACACGCGCGATGTGTTCTTTCTCGGTGACGGTGAAATTGCAGTTATTACGAAAGAGGCGGTGCGCGTCACAGATTTTGAAGGTAACTCGGTTCAGCCATCCATCCAGCGAATTACGTGGGATCCAATCATGGCTGAAAAGGGCGGCTTCAAGCATTTCATGCTGAAGGAGATTTACGAGCAGCCGCGCTCAGTTCGAGAAACGGTACAGGGTCGAATATCGCTCGACACTGGCCAGGTTTTTCTCGACGACATGAAGAACATCACCGAGGTCGACTTCAAGCGCTTCACCTCCATCAAAATCGCCGCCTGTGGTACGTCATGGCATGCCGGTCTCGCGGGAAAGTACATGATCGAGCAATTGGCACGCGTGCCTGTAGATGTCGACTATGCCTCGGAGTTCCGTTACCGGAATCCGGTGATAGATGAAGACACGCTGCTACTTGTGATTTCTCAATCGGGCGAGACTGCCGACACGATTGCGGCATTGCGGGAAGCGAAGGAAATGGGTGCGAAGGTACTGGCTATCTGTAATGTTCAAGGCTCAATGATTGTCCGCGAAGCTGATGGCACAATCCTCACGCACGCTGGTCCTGAAATTGGAGTGGCTTCGACTAAGGCTTTCACGTCTCAGATGGTTGCGCTCTATCTTCTCGGTATGTACCTCGGTCAGGTGCGGGGCTCATTGTCGAGCGCAGAGTCAATGCAACACGGTCAACAATTGGCGGAGCTGCCCGTCAAGCTTGAGCACCTGTTGAATGATTCAGATGGCATTGAAGAGCTGGCGAAGGAGTTTTTCCGGGCAACCGATTTTCTGTACCTCGGTCGCGGTATTAACTTCCCTGTTGCCCTCGAAGGTGCGTTGAAACTGAAAGAGATTTCGTACATTCACGCGGAAGGATATCCCGCCGGCGAGATGAAGCACGGTCCCAACGCTCTGATCGATGAGCGTCTTCCAGTACTTTTCATCAACACGAAAGAGCAAGGCAATCACTCATCTGAGCTTCGCTACGAGAAGACTCACTCAAACATTGTTGAAGTGAAAGCACGCGAAGGCATCGTCATTTCGGTGTTGACGGAAGGCGATTCGATGTCGTCTGTTGTATCTGATTATGTGATTCAGATTCCGGCGGCGAGCGATTTACTGACACCGATCCTTTCAATCATTCCGTTACAGCTTCTGGCCTACCATATCGCCGTGAGAAGAGGATGCGATGTGGATCAGCCGAGGAATCTAGCCAAATCAGTGACGGTGGAATGAACACGAGTTGGTTGCTGAACCAACGTGATGAGACGTCTCTGCATTCTCCTTTCGGTTCCCCTACTAATTGTCAACGCGTACGCTCAGCCGCGTTCCCCTGCTCGCGCGGACAGAGTCATTATCGTACCCAAACAGATCGTAATAGTTCGGAGCGGCGAGTTTGCCAGACGCGTACCTGGTCGGAAAAAGGCTACGATTCGTTATCCATTTGTATCTGGGTTACGTGACCAAAAGATACTCAGCAAAGTGCGGGCATTGCTCAATTTTGAAAAGATCTTCGATACGTCGCTTAAAGAATATCGTGAATTCAATTGGCTGGATGAGTTTGATTACGAGGTAAATTATAACGCTGACTACTTGCTGGATATTACCTTCACACAGTTCGGAACGAGCGCATACCCTGATTCACAATCAAGAACGATCGTCATTAATCTGAGAACTGGCAATGTCCTAAAAGCGCGAAATATCTTCGTCGAGGAAAAATTCACGGAGCTCGCCAGGGCGGTTGACGAAAAGTTGCAAACTGAAGTGGCGGAGCTGATCCGGGCGGCCAAAACCAATGAAGATGGTCCGAGTATTGTCGAGGCACTGAAGGACTTGAAGTTTGAAGTGAAAAACCTGGACGACCTTTCAATTAGTAAGGATGGGGTGACGTTTCTTTATGATGTAGGCTTCCCTCATGTCCATCAGGCATACGAACCGGCGGGTCGATATCTATTTTCGTATTCGACTCTCAAACCCTTCGTCAAGCCCGGTGGACCACTGAAACCCTTCGTCAAACCTTAAGAACATTCACAGATTACACAGATTGCGTAGATTCAAAAACAGGAGCAGGGGCAGGAGGCAGGTGCAGGAAACTGCAACTTGAACTCACTTCCTGCTCCTGCCTGCTGCTCCTGCTCCTTGTACTTCTAATCTGTGTAATCTGTGGATTTCTTTTTTGCTTCGTGGTCAAGGATCTTTTTCTTCCGTTCGAGTCCCCAGCGATAACCACCAAGGCTCTGGTCCTCTCGCACGACGCGATGGCATGGAATCACCAGTGCGACAGGATTGCTCCCACACGCCCGACCAACCGCACGCACCGCGCCAGGGTTGCCGAGAGCTTTAGCAACTTCTCCATACGAAACTGTTTCGCCGTATGGAATTGAACGCAGCTTCTCCCACACCTGACGTTGAAACGCAGTCGCTCTGATGTCTAACGGAAGCTGCTGATGAGGCGCATTATTCTCAATCAGACCAAGCACGTCTTTAACTGTTGCACCGAGAGTGGCGTCGTCGCGCTCGACTTGAGCGGCAAAGAATTCGTTCCGTAGTTCCTGTTCCAGCTCCGCATCGTTGTCGCCGATCTTGACGGCGCACAGACCTCTTTGTGTCATCGCCACCAACAAACGACCTAAACTGCACTGTTCGATTGTGAAGGCGATCTTTGCTCCGCGCCCGTGCCGTCCGTAAGTTGCCGGAGTCATGCCCAGTTCGTCCGCTGCCTGTTCGTAGAGCCTTCTGCTTGAATTCAGGCCGGCATCATAGAGCGCATTGGTTACTGTCTCGCCTTCTCTGAGTTTAGCTTTGAACTCTCCGAACCGCTCCGCTGAAGCGTATTGTCTCGGGCTTACGCCCATGATGCTTTTGAAAGTTCTCTGCAAGTGAAAACCGCTCACGCCTGCGTGCGTTGCGAGCTCTGATAGATCCAATGTATTCGTCTGATTGGCGCGAATATACCGACATACCCGCTGCACCATCGCAATCTGAGGATCGAGAACAGCTATACGTTGCGGCGCGCACCGCTTACACGCGCGAAACCCCGCTTGCTCCGCTGCTTCAGGAAGCGAAAAGAAGGAGACTCGCTCTCGATGTGGGCGTCGAGAAGGACACGAAGGACGGCAGTAGATCTTCGTGGAGCTAACACCGAACACGAACTGTCCATCCATGCGGCGATCTCTGGCCACAACGGCTCTCCAAAGAATCTCTTCCTTTACTATGTTGCTGCTCGTCACTATGGCTTTCAGTGCAACACTCACGATTTGCCTCCAGTATCGGTAAATTCGGAGCGATGGTAAAGGAGGCGCGCAGCTCCGATCTATCCGAATCTTGCTGTCAAATTACGTCCAACGTCCAATGTCCAATGTCCAATGTCAAAAG
>DATBSH010000266.1:0-8806 GCA_036559885.1 Pyrinomonadaceae bacterium | reverse complement strand
GGAACTCGAAGCCATGCGAATGGCAGAATTGGGTTTCACACCTGCGAAGTTAATAGAACTCGTGACTTACCTCAAGAGCCTCTTGCAAAAATCGAGACAATGCGACGCCCTTGCGGCGTGGTGCTCACGTTTGTCGCTACACAAGTGGCGATGACCAGCTAAGGGATGCCACGCGCTTGCCGCGTGGAGGTTTACGTTTTACCGACCTCCACGCGGCAAGCGCGTGGCATCTCAAAAATCGGTTCACGGCTCTTTCTAGTTGCAAACGTGAAACACCACGCCGCAAGGGCGTGGCATTGTCTCGATTTTTGCAAGAGGCTCTCAAGGTTGTTCCGTGACGGGGCAGTAGCCCGACTGTCAGGCAGGGCGGTAATTTCCCAAGATTGAGCCATCGTAGTGGTGCGAACCCTCCCTGACGGTCGGGCATACTGCCCCGTTCGACGGAAAAATGCACATAACCCGCTGTCCGGCAACAAAATTCATTGAAAAACCCGCCCTTTCTCTGGTAGCCTAGCAGCGGCTGTTCAGCCCGGCGCTACCAGCCCAACTCACCTCATCTCCTTATTAAAAGGCGAGAGCAAAACCCAAAGACATCGTTCCGTCACCTGACTCTAAACGCTCTAGTCAGTGCACCGCACAGTTTGGACCCCCGCATGGCACCCCAAATGGAAACTTCTACTCGATTTGTAGCAACCGAATCAGCCCTCCAAGCAGGTCGTCAACTCATCCTCGAATCGAGCTTGATAGCGATCTGCTTCACCGATTTCAGCGGTTTGATTACGACCGCCGACGAAGCATTTCTACAAATTCTGGGCTACACCGCCCCCGAATTGTCTGCGGCTCTCTTACATTTAGTCCATATCACGCCGCAGGAGTATCACCGCGCTGACGAAGAAGCCGTAGAAAAAGTGATCGCGTTTGGATCATGTGCTGCGTACGAAAAAGAATTGATTCGCAAAGACGGTACTCGCCTGCCGGTCCTTACCGGCGCAATGCTGCACGGGCAGCAGATTGTTTGGTATGTGTGTGACCTGTCGCAGAGCAAAAACGCAAATGAGCGACTAAACCATCTTGCTTACCACGATGCATTGACGGGTCTGCCGAATCAGTCGTTGTTCAAAGATCGACTCAAACAGGCGATCGCGCTATCCAATCGCGGCGATCAGATGCAAGCGGTTTTATTACTCAACCTGGATCGCTTCAAGACCATAAACGAATCGCTTGGCTACACCGCAGGCGACCGAATGCTGCAAGCGGTCGCGCAGCGGCTGACCAGTTGTATTCGCGAGAGCGATACGGTGTCGCGCTTTGGAGGCGACGAGTTTGCCATTCTGTTAATGCAGATAAGTCGCGCACAGGACGCGGCAACCACAGCACGCGCGATCAAGCAGGCGATCGAGCAGGCATTTCTAATAGACGGTCAGGAATTGTTCATTACAAGCAGTATCGGAATCAGTCTTCATCCACACGATGGTCGCGACACGCCGACACTGCTGAAGAGCGCGGGCATTGCACTGGAGCGTGCGAAAGAGCAGGGCGCCGGAAACTACGAGTTCTACACTTCTGGCCGAACCAGTCACGCGCTGAAGCAGCTGTTGCTCGAAAGCCAGATGCGACCAGCACTGGAACGTGGAGAATTCGTCATCGAGTATCAACCACTGGTCGACACCAAAACATTTCAACTTGTGGGTATGGAGGCCCTGGTGCGTTGGAACCATCCAATGCTCGGCGCGCTACAGCCAAATGATTTCATCCCATTGGCGGAGGACAGTGGAATCATTACCCAGATCGGTGATTGGGCTTTGAAAACTGCCTGTGCTCAGAACAAAAGTTGGCTCAGTGCTGGATTTTCTCCCATGCGACTGGCTGTGAATGTATCAGCCCGACAGTTTCAACACGCTTCGTTCATTCCGACCGTTCGGGGATTATTGAAAGAGATCCAACTTGATCCAGCGTTGATCGAATTCGAGTTGACTGAAGGCTCGATTATGAAAGAGCCGGAGAAGGCGATCGACAAATTGAATGAAGTCCGCGATCTGGGGATAAAGATAGCCATTGATGACTTTGGTACGGGCTACTCTTCGTTGAGCTACTTGAAGCGTTTCCCCATTGACACGCTGAAAATCGACAAGAGCTTTGTGAGTGATATCTGCACCAACAAGGACGATGCAGCGATCGCGCACGCCATTGTTATGCTCGGTCACGCCTTGAACGTGACGGTTATTGCCGAGGGCGTTGAGACTGCTGAACAGCTCGAACATCTCAGGGGGCTCGGGTGTGACGTGATGCAGGGTTATCTGTTCAGTATGCCTCTCTCGACCGAAGCGTTCACTGAGCTGCTGATGGAACAATTGCGTGTAATTACTCCTTCGGCTCCGCGCGGCACCGGACCGTTGCAACCTTTGATCACCGACGAGTAATTGCTAATGAAAGACTTGCCCCCGGAAATGACAACGCGTGCCCACGAACTACTGCAAACGCTAGTCCCTGAGGACAAGCATCTCCATGACGATTCAGGCGCGGGTGGGCGCACGAGTCTCAGCGACATCGTGATCTCGCCGGAGGAGGTACTGTTCCTACCGGTTTCTCCAGTTGAAGAGCTGCCTGAAGCATGCAGCGACACGAATCTTCAATATCGGCTAAGAAAAGAGATCGATCTTGCAATCGCTAACATTGAGGATTGTGCAGTGAAGGAAGTCGCGGAGACGATGCTCTGCGAGATTAGTCAGTTGTTTAGCCGGTTAAGTCTGGTAGAAAGTAATTTGCGTAAGCTGGACACTCTCCAGGAAAACCTCTCGATTCTGGAGATGATGCAGTTCGACATTCACTCATTGGTTCAATATATCCGGTTCAAGGCGATAAATATTGAAGGTCTCAGCGAAAAACTGCACGATCTGCTCGAGGGCATCAGTTACGGAATCAGCCACGACGCGAAGCGCATATTCGAACAGGGCCTGCTTGGAAATGTCGCCAAGCAGACGACGCCAGTTGTTTACGGAAAGATTCTTCACGCGCATGGTTTGTTGACGAACTGTTTTCAACAGTCGGTAATTACGATACTCCAGGCATTTAATCCCACAGTCGATGCGTTGAAAATCTTTGATGACTTCGAGCAGCGGTTGAGGCAATCGCTTTCACTCTGCAGAGATCTGTCGTCACTGATGCGTGTAGTTCACCATACGCAGCTGGATAGGTCTCCCGACAATCTTCGCACGGTGGTTGACGCTGTGATGGAGTTCAGAGACGGGAGCATGCAGTACTTGATGTACCGCGACTGGCGCGGTTACGAACGGCTCGCGTTGGAGCTCCTTACCGCTATCGAGCACAACCGCGACACGAAAGATCTTTTGCATCAATTTGCGTGTTATCTCGAAGTGCTATATGGCCACGTGAAGATGCGCGCGGTGTTGAGAGACATGTTCCCCAGCCAGACTGAATTGACGAGCGGGTCTCAAGATTCATCAGGACTCAAAGCTTGAATGTTTGAGCAGCTAAGCTTGAGTGGTCGAAGTGAAAGTTGACTGGCGGTTGATCAGTTCACCCAGCCGCTTTGCTTCAAGTGTAAAGCGCGGTGATTGGCACTTGGCTACCAGGTCTTCATAATCAGCCAACAGCTTGCGCGCGAGAGTTAGCTTCTGTTCGGCGGCGATCTGATCGTTTTCCGACTCCGCTAGTCCTTTCTGTTCAAGCAGCACTTCCATGTGCGTGGGGCCCAGCCAAAGCCGGCTGACTCGCGATTCAGTTGGTTCCAGCAGGCCAGCGGCTTCGACGCAAAGTCGCTCTGCTTCATTCAGTTCAGCTTGAACCAAAGTGGCATTGTCTAAACCATTACTTGATTCCTGACTCTTTGCTCGTGCTCTGAGCAGTCGCACCGTCGCTAAGCATCGTAAGCCTTCAAACCGCGAATACAGCAATCCGTCTGCTTCGGTCTCGCGCATGCTCTGTTCCGCTGCTACGAGAGCTTCATCGTACTTCCCGAGCACAGCCTGCAACACTGAGTAGTTTGTTTTTGACAGCGCTCGGACACGATTCTCACCGATCATCTCGGCGAGCGTGATGCTGTTGAGAAACTCCTGCTGCGATTCCTCTAGATTGCCCAGCAGCAGATGGCATAGAGCAGCGTAAAAGGACATCCATGCCATGCGTTCTCTTGAGTGCAACCTTTCTGCTAGCTCCCGTTCGAGCTTTGCGCACTCTAGTCCTTTATGGAAGTTTCCCGCGTGCACAGCATTTTCCCCTAAGAACTCGTATCCCACCGCTTGTGCGAAAAGAATGTTGTGGCGCGCGCCAAAGTCGATCGCACATTGCGCCCATACGTCGCCATCAGTGTAGAGACCGTAGTGTTGGTGAGCACCAGCTGACCAGGCGTAGATTTGCGCGATTAGCGGTCCCTCAAATGAATCTACCGAGTCTCCTTCGGCGGTTGGTCTAACCAAATCAGCTGCCTGCTCCAACAGTTCAATCGCTTTCTTATGACGACCGGCCAGGTGATGGAATCTAGCTTCGGTCGCTAAGGCATTGGCAGTTTCAAGCGGATTTTTCACCGGATCCAGAACCGCTAATGCCTGGCGCAGGAACTCAAGGCCCCGTTGATTTCCGGTCGCAACCAACGAGGCTGCAACCTGGCATTGCAATCGCGCACGAGCGAGCGGTTCAGTAGTAAGCGACAATGCTTGTTCGAAATGCTCGCCCGCAGGAATCATCTCACCATGCAGCAGATACGTTTTGCCGATCGCTTCTTCTTGTTCTCGTTGTTCATCCACCAGGCCTAACGCCTCTGCACAATCCGCGGCTCGTGTGTAAGCAGCGATCGCTTCATCAAAAGCAAAGACTCGCTGGGCTTCAACTGCAGCTTGTTTTGCGTAATGAAGACCACGTTCGTGATCGCCTGCTTGAATGTAGTGATGCGCCAGCTTTTCAACGGCGCACTCGCAGCTCAACTTACCGCGACTTTGCTCCAGACCTTGCGCGGCATTCCGATGCAAGCGTCGCCGGCGGATCGGGTTCAGCTCTTCGTAAAGCACTTCGCGAATCTTGTCGTGTGTGAAAACAAACGAATCGTCGGCGCCGGGAGCAAGCAGTTGCGCCGCCACTGCTTCGTCCAACGCATCCAGCAGCACATCTTCGTTCTGTTCCGCAGCTGCAACCAGTTCTTCAAAAGTGAAAACCTTGCCGAGTATGGCGCACACGCGCAAGACGTCATTGCATGGCTCGCTGACCCGATCCAGCCGATGTCCGATCGCTTCCTTGACGCTCTGCGGAATCAGCATTTGCGTCATATCGCATCGCTTCCAACGGCCGCTCTCGCGACGCACAGAACCCTTCTCGATAAGTGCCTTTAATACTTCCTCGACGAAGAATGGATTGCCTTCGGTTTCGCGATGAACTGCGGCAGCGAAATCGCCACTGACATTCTCACCGAGCAACGCGCCGAGCTGATCCTCAGTTTCTGATTGATTGAAGCGGCGCAGGATGATTCTAGTTACGAGTCGATCGCGGTTCCAATCGACCAGAGACTTCGCCAATGGATGCGCTCGATCCAGTTCAGTTTCGCGATAAGCGCCGACAATCAATACACGCTCGCTCCTTAGTTGACGAAGCAAGTGGCCGAGCAGCCATAGTGTTCCGCGATCGGACCAGTGCAAGTCATCCGCGTAAAAGAGGACAGATTGTTGTCGCGCTGCGTTTGAAAATACTTGCGCAACCGCGTCGAAGAAAAGGAGTCTCTCTTCGTGAGCAGCTAGTTGATGTCGCTCGGGAAAGGGACCGAGACGGGTTTCAATCTCGGGAGCGAGTTTGGCGATGTGAGTGGCATTGTCTCCCAACACCGCACGAAGCTTATTGTCGTCCTTTTCCTCACGAACCCAACGGCGAAATGCCTCAACGAAGGGAAGATAGGGTGTAGTCGCTTCATACTCGTAGCAACCGCCCGTAAGTACCAGGGCACCGTCCAGCGCCGCCTGGATCGTGATCTCACGTGCGAGTCGAGTTTTACCCGCACCAGGCTCACCGCTCAGAAGTACCGCATGTCCGTGTCCTTCGCGGGCCCGGCGCCACAACTCTCGCGCTTCTGCTAATTCATTTCCACGTCCGACCAAACGCCCACGTGACAATGCATCAAGAATCGCTACTGCCGATCCGGCTTCCGTTTCAATGAGTGGATCTGTCGCAGTCAAACAAGTTGACAATGCGGCGCGTGTTTCTGCCGCCGAACTGAACCGTTGTGCAGGATCTTTTGCCAGCAAACGCAGAATCAGAGCCTCGAGAGCTCTCGGGAGCTCGGGTCGCAAAACGCGCGGTGGCACAACCGGCGCGTGCACATGCTGAGAGACAACTGTGAGAGGATCGTCGCCACTGAAAGGCTTTCGGCCAGTTGTAAGCTCATAAAGCAACACGCCTAATGCGTACAGGTCTGTACGACCATCGACTGGCTGGCCTAAAGCCTGCTCGGGCGCCATGTATGCTGCGGTACCGACGATCATGCCGGCCTGCGAGATCCGCGCTGCGTCCGCCGGTAGTGCGAGACCGAGATCAGCAAGCTTCACATTGCTCTGGTGATCGCTTCGTGACAATAGGACGTTATCAGGCTTCAAATCCCGGTGAACGATGCCATTGGCATGTGCGTGCTGGAGTGCGGAGCAGATTTGCGTTGCAATCTCCACGATGCGTGTAAGATCAGCCGGCCGTGCCTGCGATAAAGGTGGACCACCGACCAGCTCCATCACGAAGAAAGGGTAGCCATCAGATTCACCAACATCGTGAACAGCAATGATGTGGGGATGATTCAGTGCTGCCGCCGCCCTCGCTTCCCGGATCAAACGCGCACGAGCGTCAGAAGTGGTAGCTGTGGCGGACAGAACTTTGATTGCGACGTCACGCTGAAGTTCGAGATCGGTGGCGCGATAGACTACGCCCATCCCGCCGCGGCCCAGTTCACTATTTAGGCGGTAACGTTCGCGAAGTACGGAGCCCACGGTTGGAATGCCAGAATGAAAATCTTCGGGCAAAATACGGGTTTGTTCCGAGTCAGACATGGAGAACAAGTAAAGAGTAGCCCGTCTTGGGTTAGCACTCAAACGTCATTGCCAATGTCAGATACGCTTTAGCTTGTGAAGCGGATCCACAGATTACACAGATTACACAGACACAGACACTATACAGACAGCAATTTCGGATTCCGGAATGCGGATTTCGGATTTCGTATGGCTACGTTGCTCACCATACTGCGCCCAAATCAACACGAAAATCCGAAATCCGCATTCCGTAATCCGAAATTGCTATCTGTGTCATCGGTGGAAATTTGTGGAGCTGCTTCACGACAAAACGGCAATTAGCAATTGGCAAAGGAGCAACTTGATGTTAAGAACATCTAATTTATGCCGATTGAATCATCCCTAGCAGTTGACGAGAAACCCGTTGTGCGGCGCAGCAGCATGATGTTTCGTGCCTTCTCGCACCGCAATTATCGAGTCTTCTGGTTCGGCGCATTCCTTTCGAACTGCGGAACATGGATGCAGGCAGTGGCGCAGGGCTGGCTAGTACTCCAACTGACCAACTCGCCCTTTTGGTTGGGCCTTGACGCGTTTATGGCAACCGCTCCCGGTTTTGTCCTAACTCTCCTCGGCGGGGTTTTTGCAGACATCATTGACCGACGGCGCCTTTTGATAGTTACGCAGATCGTCGCAGGCATTGCTGCGCTCGGATTGGGTGTTCTCATTTCTACCGGTGTGGTTAATCGATGGATGGTGCTCGGAATTTCATTTCTCACTGGTTCAGTCATGGCTCTCGCAAGCCCGTCGTACCTGGCTATGACATACGACCTCGTCGGAAGGGAAGATGTCGCTAACGCCGTTGCGCTCAATTCAACTCAGTTTCAACTTTCACGCGTTGTTGGACCAACTCTAGCAGGCTTCGGTTTTCGTCTGTTCGGGCTTGCTGGGTGTTTCTATGTCAACGGACTTTCGTTTATAGCAGTTGTTACGGCTCTCATGATGGTGCGGCTAAACCCGAAAGCATCCGGTGCTGGATCTTCGATCGGCGGTCGACACAATCTGTGGCACGATCTTCTCGAAGGTATCAGTTATGTTCGAAACCGACCGCGCGTGTCGTCTTTGCTGTTGCTATCCGCAGCGAACAGCTTATTCGGAGCTCCGTACTTTGCGATGGTTCCTCTTTATGCGCGCGATATATTTCGGTTAGGAGAAACCGGCTTGGCGTGGATGATGGGAACTGCCGGCTTAGGGGCCTTGTTTGGAGCGCTCTTCATTGCTTACCTCGGCGACTTCCAGCGCAAAGGATGGGCGGTGCTTGGTGGGTCGATTGCCGCCGGCGTATGCGTCACTGGATTTGCATTATCAACATCTTTGTCATTCTCGCTGTTCTTTCTGTTTGGCATTGGCTTCTCGATAGTGACGGCGGTTGCGACAACAAACACGTCGCTGCAAAAGCTTGTGACTGATCAGATGCGGGGTAGGGTCATGAGCATGTTCATGTTGTCGTTCATGGGTACGATGCCGATAGGAAACATTATTGCTGGAAGCGCGTCTCACCGCTTCGGGGTTCCACACACGCTCGCAGTCGGGGGCGCTACCGTTACCGCATTCGCGATTTTCATCACGATAACCAACAAACGGCTTCGGGAACTCTACTGAAAGCCATCCACAGATTACGCAGGACTACACAGATTACGATTTCGGATTTCGGAATGCGGATTTCGGATGTCCCTTTTTGTGGACCGCCTCATTCTTCCGCAGACAACGGCTCGGGCTTCTCCATTACCGCGAAATCCGAAATCCGCATTCCGAAA
>DATBSH010000265.1:0-5247 GCA_036559885.1 Pyrinomonadaceae bacterium | reverse complement strand
GAACGGATTCGCGCGACTACGTCGCGTTGCGGACGCGGACGTCCGCGCTTCCAGTGTTGGCTTGACCGGTTTCTCCTGAGTTACTAACTAAAGGGTGACAAGCCTTGTTCTTGCTCCATACTCCGGTTAGACTGCGGCTTTCCAACACAAACCCAAAACGCTCCTACTGCCGTATCTATGGACATCCTTGAACGAATTCGCCAGCGCGCCGCCTCACGACCTCAGCACATTGTTTTGCCCGAGGGGAATGATCCACGCACTGTGTTTGCGGCGGCAGATTGCGCAGGCCGTCGAATTGCGCGAATAACGATCCTCGGCAACGAAGAGAAGATTCGATCGACGGCACAGGACAATCGACTTGATCTAGGTGGAGTAACGATCATCGATCATCTGCGAGCCTCAAACTTTGACAAGATGGTGGCAATCTTTCACGACTTACGCCGGGCCAAAGGCTTAATGGCAGATGAGGCTCGCCAGCTTGTCTCTGATCCTCTCTATTATGGGAACCTGATGGTCCGATTCGGAGACGCAGATGGATCAGTCGCGGGAGCTACGAATACAACAGCACACACCGTTCGCGCGGCGCTACACTGCATCGGCGTCAGACCGGGGTTTAAGTTAGTTTCGAGTTTCTTTCTGATGGCGCTGCCCAACGCTCAGTTTGGTCATGACGGTGCAATGATCTTCGCAGATTGCGGTGTCGTGATCGAACCTAGTGCTGCGGAGCTTGCAGAGATTGCGCTTGCTTCGGCCGACTCATGTAAGGCATTGCTGGGCACTGAACCGCGCGTCGCTATGCTATCTTTTTCAACTAAAGGAAGTGCGAAGCATCGTTTGATCGACAAGGTCGTTGAGGCAACCCGAACCGTACGAGCTCGCGCGCCTGAGTTGTTGATCGATGGTGAGCTTCAGATTGACGCTGCGCTTGTTCCCACAGTTGCTCAATCTAAAGCCCCAGGGTCCACAATAGGCGGCCGCGCAAACGTCCTCATATTTCCAGACCTCCAGTCGGGCAATATCTCCTACAAATTAACTGAGCGTTTGGCGGGCGCTACTGCGATCGGTCCGATTCTTCAGGGACTCGACAAACCGGCCAACGATCTCTCAAGGGGTTGCAAGGCGGAAGATATCGTGGATGCTGTTGCCATTACCTCTGTCCAGGCACAGGCGCGCAAGGCCGCACAGTAGCATGCAAGGCAACGCCGGCGCCTCGCGAGCATCCAACAGGCGAACTTAGCGAAACTGGAACACTATTGTGCGTCTTCCAAAGCGTCTGATTTTAGTTATCCCGCTTTTAGTCCTTTTTGCTTGCCAGCAGATCTCTGCTCAACAACCGAAACAAACGCCATCACCTTCACCAACTGCTAAGCCTGCCGCGATTGAAGACGAGCAACCCGTTCGAGTCTTTACTGAAGAAGTTCGGCTGCCAGTAACGGCACTTGATGCTTACGGCCACTATGATCCGACTCTTATAGTCGACGATGTGCTGGTGCTGGAAGATGGAGTGGCGCAGCAAATCCGAAGCGTCCGGCACATACCTGCGAACGTGTTACTAGTTCTCGATACTGGTGGAGATTCGTTTGGTCTGGGCGGAGTTTCAAAAAGCACTTCGTTGACGCGGCAAGTCGCCGCGGATCTGGTTCGGCGTTTGCCGCAAGGATCCTGGATCGAAATTCTACAGGCAAACAGTTCTCCAGAAGTATTACAGCCCTGGACCAGAGACAAAGACGCGCTTTTCCTGGCCTTAAAGAAAAAACTCCTTAGCACGAAACGCTCGCGCATCTCCGAAGCAATCCTCGCCGCCGCACAGCAGTTGAAGGATCGGCCCGAAGGTGCTCGCCACGTTGTACTGATCACTGATGGCGTAGATTCTCCAGGCGGAAAAGTCGACCGGTCAGAAGCGATGAAAAAGCTGATTGCCGCGCGTGCGACTGTGCACGTCATCAGTTATACGGAGTTCGTGAGACAAAAAAGCGAAAACAAGACGACGAATGTCTCTGCTGGTCCTCGACCAGTAAGTTCAGACCCGATTACGAGTACGGATCCAACGCAACCACCCGGTACTACGCGTTCACCTTCGTTCGGAGTCAGCGTTCGATTTGATCCGCCTATGCGCAAGCTGCGGAAGGCGTATGAGAGCGATGTGAAGAAGAGCCAACAGGTGTTGGCTAGCGTTGCCGAAGAAACCGGTGGGAAAATCGTCCTGCCAATCAACAGTGACCAGATGCTTGCGCAAGCAGGTGAGATCGCACAGGCAATTGGGTCAGAGTATGTGGTTACTTATAGACCTAAGCGACCGCTCGCAGAGGCGAGACCAGGGGAATATAGAAAGGTCGAGGTAGCTTCCCGGAGGGTTGGTTTAAGTTTGCACGCAAGACGAGGCTATGTTGTGCCCACTCCACAGAACTAGCTAATCACCGCTTCGTACTGCTGTTCCCACATTTGCACCATCTGCCGTACTTCAAACTCCTGGTGTTTTGGAATCAATGATAAACGGTGCAACTCTGCCCAATCTTCCTTAGGCACTCGGTGAAATGCTTCAACAACTTTCGGATCGAATTGCCGGCCCGCCCACTCATCCAATTCTTCGGCTGCTGCTTCGTACGACTTACCACGCCGGTAGACACGGTCGCTGGTGATTGCGTCAAACGCATCGGCAACAGCAAAGATGCGAGCACAAAGATCGATATCTTCTCCGCGCAGACCTAAGGGGTAGCCGCTGCCATCCCACTTCTCATGATGCTGGGCTACCACTCGCGCTGCTCCTTTCAGAAACGCGATGCCCCGCAGGATCTGTTGGCCGTGCAGCGGGTGTTCGCGCATCCGCGTCCACTCTTCCTCCGTCAGCTTCGCAGGTTTGCGAAGAATCGCGTCGGGTACT
The DNA here is from genome assembly GCA_036559885.1 of Pyrinomonadaceae bacterium. Taxonomy (GTDB): domain Bacteria; phylum Acidobacteriota; class Blastocatellia; order Pyrinomonadales; family Pyrinomonadaceae; genus PSRF01. The sequence continues at coordinate 2,366 of DATBSH010000265.1, read as the reverse complement.
CCAATCTTGCCTATGTCATGCAGTAGCGAACCAAACTCCAACGACTTCATCTGCGCTCGAGTCAAGCCGCACTCGCGACCAAGTCGCAGACTGTAGCTGACCACTCGCTCCGAATGACCATGGGTTTCCGAGTCTCTTGTTTCTAACGCAGCCGTGAGCGCTTTCAGCGTAGCGCGATAAGCGTCTTCCAAAGAATCGAGTGCGTGATCGAGTTCTGCGGTCCGCTGCTCCACGAGTTCTTCCAATTGATCCTCGTAGCGCTGCTTGGCAACTATAAGCTCGTGGTGCTCGAGGGCACGCTTCACCACCGCTTCAACCTGTCGCAGATCGAAGGGCTTCATCAGATAATCAAACGCGCCGAGTCGCAGAGCACCGATCGCACTCTCGACTGTCTGCATACCGCTGATCATTACCACTACGGTGCTGGGTGACATCTGCTTAACGTGCGGGATCATCTCGAGTCCGCTCATGCCAGGCATCGTGATGTCACTGATCACCAATTCGTAGCTGTTACTGCGGAGCCACACTAATGCTTCTTCAGCTGATGCAGCCACGGTGCAGTCATAATCCAGTGACAATAGATCAGCGAGGATCTCCGTTATCTCTCGTTCGTCATCGACGATGAGAATGCGGCATTTAATCCGTTCATCCGACATAGAAATGGGACTCCTGAATTCCAGGCTTACCGTATTACCCGGGAGTGGCAGCCCTAAGGTGGGAATGATCCGTACTGGCCCTGGCCGCTTTGGGGCAAAAGGGCCATTGCATTCTACGATCATTCGATAGTTTGTGGCAAACATGTTTTTACACCAGAAAATGTGGGAATTTCTGGGGTTTTTGGGCGTTGAAGGAGTCCCTGCACCTGTATTTGCACAAGATTGAGACGTGAACGGCAGCGCCCGGCGATGAAATGTACATCTTCATATTCGTCGGCTATACTGCCCGGTCCCCAGATAACACCTTCCTATAAGCGAGGCATTCAATGTCATCTTTGAAGCAGTTGTTTTTGATGATGAGTTGCGCCCTGATGCTTTCATTCGCTGCCGTTGAAGGTCACGGTCAAGCGGTCGGAGCTGGACGCGGCGACACAGCCGGTTCAGGTGGTTCGCGCTCAATTCAAGGACGTGTTTTCTTCCCTGATCGCGGCGAGGGTAAGACCATACGGATCACAATAGAGAGCCCGGACGTTGGCACTCGTTCAACGGTCACTGACCTGGATGGGGGTTTCATCTTTAACAATCTCAAGCCGAACACCTACCAGGTTACAGTGGAAGGCGGCCCTGATTACGAAACGTATCGTGAGTCAGTGCTGATTGAAGGCGCGCTGGTTAGCAAGATGGTGGTGCATCTGCAATACAAGAAAGGTACCGGTCCAGTCGCTGGAATTCCGGATGAAGCGCTGAAGTTCTATCGGAAGGGGGTTGACGCTTCGAACAAGAACGACACCAGCGCCGCCATCGAACAGTTGCAACAGGCACTGACGATCGATCCAACCTTTGGCCTGGCTCAGAACGAACTGGGAATGGTCTATCTGCGGCAAGGCGATTTCGAAAAGGCAATTACGAACTTCGTTGGAGCACAAAAGCATCTGCCGAACTCACCAATGCCGTTCTTCAATCATGGAGTGGTGTTGATCGAGCAAAAGAAATTTTCAGACGCGAAGAAGCCTCTGCAGGAAGCACTGAAGCGAAATGACAAACTCGCTTCGGCTCATATGTATCTCGGCATCGCAGCCGTCGGGTTGAAGGATCTTGCCGAAGCTGAGAGCGCTTTTCTCAAGGCCGTGAAGTTGGGCGGGGATTCAATTGCGCGCTCCCATTATTATCTCGGCGGAATTTATTGGGCCAAAAAGGAAAACAAAAAAGCCGTCGACGAAATGGAAACGTATTTGAAGTTAAGACCGAACGCTCCAGAAGCGGACCGACTGCGAAAGACCATCGCGGATTTGCGAAAGAATCAGTAACGGCCCTATGATGACCTGACCCAAAGAGCCGGAGTGGCGAAATTGGTATACGCACCAGACTCAAAATCTGGCGAGGTTCACTCCTCATGTCGGTTCGAGTCCGACCTCCGGCACCAATCCTTGATTTCTAATATTTTGATGGCTTACCGCCATCTGCTATGGTGCCGAGCGTGGCAAGAGAAGCGACGGCAGGGGCAATCAAAGATCGAGATCGTGACCTCGACTCGGTATCACGACCTTTAACGCCGCCGCTGAAGTGGGCGGGAGGCAAGCGTTGGTTGGTCCCACACATTGAACCATTTTGGCGCGAACATCAGAAGCGTCGTTACGTCGAGCCATTTTGTGGCGGACTGGCAGTGGCCCTTGGTCTAAAGCCAGAGCGCGCCGTGCTAAACGACCTAAA